>JAJRVU010000513.1 GCA_024277145.1 Planctomycetota bacterium | reverse complement strand
GTTGCGGATTGCAGACAGACCAAAGTCGGTTACACTACCGTCGACCTAAGTCCCTGCTCTCCAAGAGGTTGCTGCTGTTTACAATTAGAAAAACTCAAGCTGCTTTGGAACATCCTCTGCGGGTTTGCGTAGTTTTCCCCAAAAAATACGCATTTTTTCGAACTGTTTATCAGTAACGGTGAGAATTCGAACCTCGCCGTCAGGGGGAACATTGCGTTCAACTCTCTGAATGTGAACATTTGCATTCTCCTGAGAAGGACAGTGTCGAGAATAAATCGAATACTGCATCATTGTAAACCCATCGTCCAACAATGAAAAGCGAAAATCGGTATAAGCTCTTCTTGCTTTTTTTGTGTCAGTTGGCAGGTCAAACATTACGACAATCCACATGCCTCGGTATCCACTAATGTACATAATTTGGGTATCTCCATGACTTGATCCGTTCGCTCCAAGCATCGAACAAATGAGGCTACATAATGGTGTAGTGACACCATCAAAGGTCCCGCATGGTCCTTATACTCAATTCGAAGTGTCAAAAGGTCCAGTAGTTGTTCTTTGGTGAATCGAGTGACTTCCGTTTCACCAGAATAATAAAGCTCTCTCACCCGTGCATCCACAATGGGTCTGAGCGGTTCCATCAAATCATCTGCCAAGCAGAATGGATTAGAACGATTACAATGATGAATTCCAAGTGCCGGCTGCAAACCAGCTGAAACCAACGCACGGGCAACTGCTGCTCGCATGATTGCATATCCATAATTCAGCAACCCATTGGGGGGTTCGCCATATCGTTCTCTTCGATAGGAATTTTCAATATCACCGCCATCGTCCGGGCACGTTAACCAGTTTTTCCAATAGATCTTAGCTGCATGTGCTTCAACATTAGAAACATCTCCTGACTTGACTCCACTTGCCAAATTTTTAAGCAATCGCCAGGGGGCAGAATCAGCCTGTAAATTGTCAGCTTGTGCAAGTATTTTGGCCTTCACTATCTGTTTCCATAGTCGTTTTTGTAACGGCTTGGGTGCATCAATCTGTGTGTGAAGCCTTGAGACTAATTGGGTATGATCTGAAAAGGGGATGAGCATTCCCTGAGGAAGATGGTCAGGACCGCAAATAATGAACGCAGCATTGACATTCATTAACGAAGAAAGAGCAGAAAGAGAACAAGTAGTGGCGGGCTGATCAACAATGACCACGCCAATATCTTCACAGGGAATCTGACCAATTTTGTCGCCATCACGTTTGAGAACAAGCTGCTTTCGAGAGACGGAGATATGAGTTGCTCCGCTAGAAATTTCCACAGTACGCTTGATCATGGGAGAATACCCCCGAATTAAACCGAGAAGTTCCTCCATGCGGAATTAAAAGCATCAGTCGCGGATGCCCCTCTTATCGTAATAGCTCCTCTTAAAATGTCACGAAAAAAAAGAATAATTTGATAAATCTAGTCAAGATAAAGACCTAGTCATTTGCCCACCTAATTTGACCAATGGGGTCAACAGTCACTTTTTTTGCTATCAGTGAGCCCGGCATTTTACTAATTTCTCCAATTTTGGAGGCAGCTTTTCCCCCTGCACAGTGATGCTTAAACCACATCTGTTTTGATGTGGAAGCAGCTGTAATATACTGATAAAGCTCTGTTTTATCCTTATGTTCAATACGAAGCATTTCATTACTACTAAGACTGAAAAGGAATTTTGCTTCAGGAAACTCGGGATGGGCTCGCTGAATAACTGATTCTTTCTTACGTACTCGTCCCATCGCCTCAATCATGGTCACAAAAACGGATGTTATTTTCTTTTTCCCTTTTTTGTCCACATATTCAAACAGGCAAAAATGATGTGTATTTCCAGGTTTTACATAAGCTGTCCCTTCTCGGATTGACTCAATGGTCTGATCTCGTTTCACAATTCGAACCTTATTAATACGAATTCCTTTTTCTTCATTCATCCATAACGGATCTTTCCAGACATCAGGCGAGATTTTTACTTTCTTCCGTCCTATCTCAACACCATGCTTACGTAAGTGGTCAATCACTTTTTTCCGAACAACCGGATCACGGATAACTTCAATCATTGATGGCGTTAAAGCAGTTAAATCTTTCCGAACAACAAATTCTCCTTCGGTTTCCGTTTTTCCATAAACGGTTTCTTCATGTAATTGACCGGATGCTTTTCGCCTGACTCGATATGAGACGTTAATCTTTGAAACCATGTCCGAAACATCATGACGGAATTCGGATAATCCGCATTTCGGGTCCAGCTTTTTATTGATTTGATGGACTTGCTCAGCATCAAGTTGTAATCCATACTGCTCCATCTGATCCATTCTATTAGCTCCTGCAAGAGCCTGCATCCGACTGTGGTTAGTTAGCGCAACCACAACTGCATCAATGGTATGATGCCTGTGGTCGAGTCGATTTTTCTCACCTGGAGCCAAATCCTGAGCAGCCTGCCAGGCAGGAGAATCAGTCATTTCCCGCAGAATGGTTCCGAGCCCCAATCGATGCCTGATTGTTGCCGTGTGAATTCCTTTAACACAATCGACTTTCGCACCGAGGCATTCAACATATAGCCGAACCTGAGTAGTAATGTATGTTGTATCACGAAGCTGTCTTGCAATAAAATCATCAACATCGACTTCTTTCTGATAAAATCGTTTGAGTTTGGAATAAGGCAGTTTTTTTGCTCTTTGAATCACTTGATCATATTTATCAGGAACAGCCTCTGCTAGCCACTCGTAGGGTGTCAGGTCTCCTTTTGCGTTCCTGCTTGCTCCTTTGCTATTTTCCGAACGGAAGCAAACAACTTTATTCATTTGAGAATTATCATTACTTTTTCCGTATGGCAGAATATGGTCAATGTCAATGTCTCCTCCAAAAAGTTGCCCCGGAGTAATCGTAGATCCGCTATAAATACACATTTCCCCCTGTTGCTTCCAAAGTTGATACCGCAAAATGGCATCATGGGATGGCCTGTGCTTATTTTCTTCTAACCATTTTTTTGCTTCATCCCGTTTCTTTTCGTTCTGCCGCATATCTTTTGTTCTCTGTTCTCGCTGGCGAGCAGTCCCTTTTGCTTCACGTGCCAATTCAATACGGATGCGAGTGAGCGTATGCCCTTCTTTAAAAACAATCTCTCGTAAAATAGAATTCACTACTTTTTTAACTTCACGCAATGCAGCTCGCACAATAGGATTGGTGACATCAGGAGTTTCACCGAGCAACCTGCTTTTCTCTCCTTCTCTCTCCCACGGTGGAAGGAAACCAGCTTCTCGATAAGCACAAGGAGTTTCAGAATCCCGGCTGAGCAAAGGCATTCCTTTTTCGACAAAAGGCAGCATTTTTTTGATAGCGTGCAAGCTATAACTGCTGTAGCCTTCAGGAAGAGGAACATTATCCAGCAAGGTTTCTGCCATCTCTGGATCAAAGTCAGCATCCTCAAGTAGAGACCGCAGTCGCGATTCATCATCATCAATAATGGCTGCAACAATCCAGTCCTTGATATCCTCATCAATCTTTGACCATTTTTTATTAAAATATTCTTTCTTTGACAAAATGGCATCCACTGGCATTCCCAAGAGTTTTTTTCTGTCGCCTCGTTCCAGATTAAAACGAATATTATCATGTTGTGGAAACAGTTTTTTGCGAATTTGGTCGAACGATCTCTCTTTCCCAGTCATCAGATATTCAATAAGCGTGACCCTTTGCTCAGGAGATAAATCCATTGTCTGTCGTCGTGATAAGTCAATATAATTCAGATTATTCACTTCCATGTAAATCCGAAATCGTTGTGCACGACGGTCTGCACGAGGACAACGTGCCAAACGTGGAATGACTTCACATCGCCCTATCATTCCCGGCGAAGGTGGTTTGATGGGACGCTGGAAAAAAATTTGATTATGAAGTTTGTCACGAAGTTCATCCGTCATCATATTGGAATGATGTTTTTGCTGAGCATTCCAGATGGCATCAAACTCTGTTTCGAACATACTTCTTCGAGTGTGCCTGCCACGAATTCGCGTCAAATGAAATTCCTGAGGATTCTTGCTCCTTAAATCAGCAAGATATTCCCCCAGAGTGCGAGAACCACTTTCCTGAATTTTATTTTCCAGATCGCTGATTTCACCAAGAAGACCTTCTGTCTCTTTTTTCTTTTCTCGGTCTGCCTTTCGGTTCGATAAAAAACCACGGCGTTGACTGAGATGCAAAAGGGCTCGCCCCACCTCATGAGGTTCCAACGGTTCATCCAATCCTTTTTTGCGAAGTTCGTAAGGGTCAGCCTGCTTAAATACGTTTTTCTCCCAATCTTGCCGGGCAGAATCCTTCCTGGGAGCTAATACAACTTCAGGAAGAAGCCCTGCTTCAACAAGGAGACTTTTTAATTTCCGTTTTCTTGCAGACCGTCGACGTAAAAGCCTGCGATGTGACCTCGCAAGTCGGCGTTTTTCATTTTTTGATAATTCTGCCCCTTTTGTGTCACGATCAACTCCTTCGGGGAAAATACGAACACCACACCGATAAAGACTTTCATCTTTTTCATCAAGAAGTGCCCAGCCGAGGGATGCTGTTCCCAGATCAAGACCCAGTATGAGATTTGCCACTATTCCTGCTCACTCTCCAGTTGCGACGTTAGAAGTATTTAAATTAGACTGAGATGGTGCTTTTATTCCATGATACATAAGAACAGTAACGATAAAAGTGTAAAAGGCTAATATTTTGCTTGACAAATTCTGTTTTCAGGTGGATACTGGGTTTCAGTGTAACTGACTTTGGTCTGTCTAAATGCTTTTCGCAACAATAACGAAACATTTGCAGGCAACGTTCTACGGAACGACGACCGCAGCTCTGAATGACCTGCGGTTTTTTTATGCACTGAATTAAGTCAAATTCAATGAGGGAGATTAAGCTGCTGCCGTCGGCGCTTTCATCATCGGAGTTCGCCCTGACTATCTTCGAGGATGAATGCAGAGACGGTAGCAGATATTGCTGCTGTTGGTGCAGATTCTGAGGATTTTTCCAATTATCAGTAAAGATTCTGTGACTTGGTACCGAAGACAAGATAAAGCCTACGCGCTGGGACATAGTAAGAACAGAAAAACAAAGTAACATTAGAAGGTATAGGAAAAATGACTAAAAACAGTAAAAGGGTAAGAATTCAAATTCAAATCGATACAACCTATCTAAAAGAAATTAATGAGTTAGCTGAACGGTTAGATAAGTCTCAAAACGTAATGACAGAGCTACTTCTGGAAGCAGCATTGGACAGCAGAAAGAGAATTGCAGATTGGGTCAGTACCCGCTTAATGGGAACGATTACAAAGAAAATACAAGGAAAACGCTTCAATAAATCAGGCGACAAAGTGTATATCCAAGTGATGGTCAATCAGGAAATCGCCCAGGAATTGGAACAGATGGCTGAAGAAATGGATCAGACCTGCTCTCGGTTTGGAGCATTCTTGTTGAAATGTGCCATTGAGGATAACGACTGGATCATCAGAATTGTCACCGCGCCACGCGCCAAGAAATTGATTAATGGTTTTAGTAAAAAGAAATATGCAAATAAAGAAATCATGCAAATAATTCAGTAAAGGATTATTAAAAGCAAAAAGCCCTGACTGAGGGTAAGTCGGCAAACTTTCACAGTCAGAGCATATTCGCTTACAAATTTGAAGTGATACCCAACCAATGTATTCCATGGAAGGAAATCGATGTGTAAACGACCTGATGATCATAATCAATCACACCCTAGCAACCAAGAGCAATCTTTTTCCAAATCAGGAACAAGAGACGACGACGAGCACGCCCGAGAGGGCGAGTCGGAGGCTCTTAGAGGTAATGCAGGCATAAGGCGATCTGAGATTACGGAGTCAGAGAGCGTCATTGATGCTAATTTGGATAGTGCATATCTATCTCATCAACCAGGGAATTCCACGATACCGGAGACGGCTGCGAAGCAGTCGGCTCCTTTACTTGAATATATAGGTAATAGTTGTGGACAGAATCAAATTGGTATTCCTAAATACGAAATCGCTCCCTGTCGTTGTAAAAGCTGGTATTGCCTCAACTGCAGAAAATATAAAGGTTTAGAAATTAGGTTTCGTCTGTTACCCGTCATTGAATCATTTAATCATGTCATGATGCTGACCCTGACAATCGATCCTGATCTCTTTAACACACCTAATCAGGCATTTCTTCATATCCGCCAGAAAAGAGCCTTGTCTGAACTGGTGAGGGCCTTACACAAAAAGAAGACTCTTATCACCCGTCGTTATTTTTATGTAATTGAATGGCATAAAAATGAATGGCCTCATTATCACATGCTTTTGGAGTCATCCCGAATACCCTATGAAATGATTATCGAATTTTGGGGGCGAAATCGACCGAAAACAGCAGGTCCAGTAAGAGCTGGTAGGTCTCCTTTTGGCCATATTCTTTTTTCTGCACCTCGTTTTAAAAATAAAAGTCACGCTGCATTCTATGCAACCAAATACCTTATCAAGCCAACTGATACAAATTATCCTGAATGGGTTCTTAGTTTTGAGGGTCGCATTCCTGCTTATGGTGCAAGCAAAGGATTGTTAAAAGAAAGTTCCGCATCACCAAAACGTCCTGAAGATGAAATTAAAAAGAATAAAAAAAAGAAACGAAAGATAAAAAGAACTATTAAAGAACGAACTGAAATGTGTGGCGAAAAATCCGTTTTGTTCAGAAAAGTACCCTATATGAATAAAGAAGGAGAATTGAAAGAAGAACGTCAATTTTGGTCTGAAGTCCATCTCCCTTTTTCTGACATCCAGAGAGAAAAGGGAATGGACCCTACCAAGTTCAAAGCTTTTGAAATCAGTGAAAAAGAAATGAGGACAATAATACGATTGGATCAGGAAACAGGATTTTCGAACCCGAACAGAGAACAAAATTAAAAAACAGAAATTAGAAATACGGATATTTATTTAATTTTATTTAATTTTATCTTTTTTGGAAGGAATCTGATGGCTAAAAAAATCACAAAAATGAAAGAGAATCTCTTGAATGATTTCTCTCAGCTTGTTTCAGTAGAGGTATTGGCTGAACTGCTCAGCATCTCATCGAGAAATATCTGGCGCAGACTGAGTAAAGGTAAATTTCCTGAGCCTGTGAGAATTACTCGATCTACTCGATGGTCCTTAAAAGATATTGAGCAATGGATTGAAGATCAGAAGAAATCGTAATGAAAACTGTTCCATCATTTTGTCACTGAATTATTCTTTTTGTGAGTATTATAAATGTCCTATTTGTTGAAAGTCACTACCATTCGTTATGTCGATTCTCAGGGAAAAAGAGTCAGCAAAGGGACCCCAGGATCTCAAGCCGTTAAAGGTAAAAGCCGAAAATGGTACGGAAGATTTAAGGATCCTAATGGGAAAGATAAACAGGTTCCACTATTCACAGATAAAACTGCTTCTCAAGCTAAATTGAATGAGATCGTGCGAAATGTGGAAAGACGTTCTGCTGGACTGTATGACCCATATGAAGAACACCACAAGAAATCGGTCAATGACCATCTGGCTGACTACGAAGCTTTTATGATCGCTAAAGGAATTACTGAAAAGCATGTTAATCAAACACTTTCAAGAATTAGAAAATTGATTGAAGGCTGTCAAATTAATTTATTAATGGATATTGATGCCACCAAAGTGGCTGTCTGGCTTTCTGACAGGCGAATGACCAGCAAACGTTTTTCAGCACAAACCAGCAATTTTTACCTTGATGGTCTTAAATATTTTTGCAATTGGCTGGTCACTCATGACCGTATGCAGAAGAACCCGGTTTCCAAACTCAATCGAGTCAATATTGAAATCGATCAAAGACATACAAGGCGTTCTCTTTCTGAAGATGAATTCCAAAGATTGATCTCTGCTGCTGAGGATGGCTCGTCTGTAGAAAATGTAAACGGACCAGACAGAGCAATAATTTATCTGTTTGCAGCCTGGACAGGATTCCGTCGTCGAGAACTAGCTTCCATGACATTAAGATCCATTGATTTGACTGGAACCCCTCCTGTTCTCAAAGTCGATGCTGCTTACAGTAAGAGACGAAGAGAAGATTCTATTCCACTTCACCCGTATGTTGTTGGAAAGTTCAGGTACTGGTTGAAAACTCAGCCTGACTTGAAAGCAGATTCAAAATTGTTTCCTCTGACTACTCCAAAAGGTTATCTCAGAGACACCGCTAAGATGATGAAGAAAGATTTGGAGTCTGCCCGGAAACTGTGGTTGGATGAGTCCTCAATTGAAGCAGAACGGACTCAACGAGAGTCTTCTGATTTCCTGAAGTATGAGAATTCGAAAGGCGAGTTTGCAGATTTTCATGCCAATCGCCATACGTTTATCACAAATCTGAGCAAGGCTGGTATTTCACTTGCGGTCGCTCAGAAGCTGGCAAGACATTCTGATCCTAGATTGACAGCAAATCGATACACGCATTTGGATATAGACGAAAAAGCAAGTGCAATTGAAACCCTGCCCTCACCCAAAATGACTGAACACTCATTAGATCAAAATGAGATTCAAAAGACCAATCCAAAAAGTTTGGTTGCACCTATGGTTGCACTAACTCCTGTCGCACTTAGACATGGTGAGACAGTACTGGACAATATAACGGTTCCCAAACCATCGGAGCCACAAATGCAAAAACCCTTGTCAGAGCAAGGGTTCAGCAAGATAAGTCTTGAATTGTCAGCAGATGGCAAAATACGCCCGGAGGGATTCGAACCCCCAACCCTCGGTTCCGAAGACCGATGCTCTATCCAATTGAGCCACGGGCGCTATATCATAAAACGAATTTTTAAGGTCAAAAAGGACCAGAATTCCATTCTCTAATAATCAATGAAACTTGTGACAGACATCACAGATGTATCATATCAATTTTCAACTTCTTCGCAACCTCTGATACTGTATAGAATTGAGACATTGAATATTCAATTGGTTCACATCGAAACATGAGAAATCAATGATTTCCACCTTTCTAGAGACCTTTTATTGACGGTCTGAGCCTTAATTTAAACGAACTGAATTCGAGCATTTATCTCTCGAATTATATTGAATAAATGTACAGAAGTAGTGGTGCTAAGTTTTTAACTTCATTATAATAATGACAGGTGAAATTGCTGAATATCCACCTGATATCAATAAAGGTGAAATAAATAAGCCAATATTAGCCTCTTATCTGAAAGCCGGTAGTTTATGACAATAACTCCCGTTTTTTTGTAAGAAATCAGGGAGATATACGAACTCTAGACAATGTTTAGAACATGATGTAGAACGTGTCGCACTGAATAAATAGATATATAGTCGGGATAACACTTAAATCTTCTATATCAATTGTAGAATCGCTCTAATAATCAAGCAGAAAGTAATCTGGAAGCAGTTTTATTAATGCTTTCTTCGATTCTGCTGTTGGGATTATATTTATTTTGCAATATTTTGATGACTTGAATAAAATGAAGTTCCTGGTATGCCAAATTTTGTTTTTAAAACAGGCATGATTTGATTAGAGACTTTATTAATATAATTTTCTGGATTACGAAGAGTTTTTGTGAACGATTTGCACTCAGGAAACGTTATTACACTTAGTCATTCAATTGGAATTGACCAGTTTTAAGCCAGAGTTTCTTAAGGATGATACCTGAACAAATTCTTTTTGAAACTGTCGAGATGTTAAACAGAGTACATTGTATATAGTTTCCTGTCCTTTTATATCCTGACAGAAACTGGCAAAGAGTAGACATACATATAGTAAATCGATTCTGGAATGAATTTTTGGGTCACTTAAAACTGTTATACTAAGCAAGTATGGTTTTTACCCATTCCGTTTTCAGAAGAATCGGGCCAAAAATCCTTAGTTGAGTTCCAAATTTTTGATAGCAATTGCTTCTGGATCAATGGTCAGTTTTTGTTATTAACTGAGAGAAATTTGTGCATCCTAAAAGGGATCAGATAGATGACTGTACCATTTAAAATCCGATGTGGTTCTTGCAAAATAGTCCTGACAATCAAAAACGAGAAATTGGTAGGCAAACGAATCGGCTGCCCGAAATGCAAATCGCCTTTGATTGTTAAAGCCCCTGCTCCTCCGGGGAAAAAGCCGAAGAAGCCTGCATCATCTCAATCAATAATTCTTGAAGATCAGGATGATGAATACAGTGATGATGGATTTGCAAATGCGCTTAGTGGAACAATTGATACCACTGGTTCATCGAAAAAAAGTTCAGGGTCTAATAGCCAGGTTCTAAAACGAAGAAGTTCAAGCAGCAGCTCTATCGATTCGTACGATGACGATGACGAAATTGAAGATGACGATGAATTTCTTTCAGACGATGAAGTTCCCGTTGCAAAGAGCCGAAAAAAGTCATCAATAAAATCAGGTTCTCATAATAAATTTGTTATGCCCGCAATCATAGCTGCGGGAATTCTGGTTCTGGGTGGGATTGGCTACAGCTTCATGGGGGGATCTTCCGCCGCGGTAACCTCGGTTAATAAAATTCGGAACGATCAAAAAGATGATCAGCCGGAGGCAAAAGCCCCGTCAGCCCCCAAATCTAAAACAGGCAATAAAACAAACGATAATGTTGCTGGTGAATCTGATGAGGATAATCCCTTAGCACTTGGCAAGAAATCTGACAAAAAAAAATCCAGATCCAAGTTTTCTAAAAAATCGCTTAAGAAATTAAAAAGCAGTGTTGTTTCAAAAAGTAGTTCAAAGATCAATCTTTCCTATTTATATGAAGATTCAGAAGCTCTTATTCGGATTGATATGCAAGGGATCATGTCATCTCCATTTGTAGAAAACCTTCTTTCATCCTCTGAAGCACCTCCTGAAACTGAAGATTTCAAGAAGATGAAATCTATCACCATTGGCGTGAAGGGGCTTTCAGAAATTCCTAAGATGGCCCCAACCGGCGGTCTTTCTCCCGCCATCATGATGAAATCTCAGCAGGCATTATCAAACCTGAGCACGATTACTGTGGTTCGATTTAATACTGATATTAATCAGGATAAACTCCTGAAGAAATCAAAACAAAAGTATCCCGGTGTCACCATTGAAAGTAGTGAAATTGATTTTGAAGACCAAATCATTCATATTGTTTCAGTAACAATGCCCGGGCAAGGTGAGAAACCAGTTAAAAATGAAAGTGCTATCTGTTTTATAGATGAACGGACAATGATAACAGGTCAACTGGAAGATGTTCAATATGCAATTAAAAATGCTGGTGTGAATATTTCACGAACATCTGAATTCAATAATTCAAAGTATAGTTCTCAACAACTTGTTGCAATTTTTGCTCCTGACGATCCCGAAAAGTTTTTCACAACTTCAAGTAATTCAGAAACGGAAAAAGAAGCTGGCGATACTCCTGAAGGAGGAATGTCATCAGTTTTCTCTCCTGAAATGTTTAAAGATCTTCTTTCTGTTTCAGTCGGCGCAATCTTTTCAGATTCCGTTGATATTAAATCCCACATTAAATCCGGTGATCCTGAAGCGACCAAAAATTATGAACAAATGCTGAATATGCTTTTGCAAATGGGAACTTCTCAGCTACAGGCTCAAGCTAGTTCTGCACCCGAACAGTTAAAGGAAATCTATAGTTTAGGAGAAGATTTACTAAGAAGAATAGATTTCTCGCTTGATGAAGAAGAACTTGAAATCAGTCTTCCGTTAGTGGAATCTGATATCGACACGTTCAAGAAACTGCCTGGGCTTGTCATGATGATGATGATGCAGCAATCGATTGCAGGTGGTGGACCTTCAAAATCACCGGGCGGGTTTAGCACGGGTGGAAAGAGTTCCTTAGCAAAGAATAACCTTAAGACAATTGGGCTGGCTTTCCACAATTTTCATGATGTTAATAATGGGCTTCCAACGGCCTATATTGAGAGTTCTGAAGAGAAACCGGGACTTAGCTGGCGAGTTTCTATTTTGCCATTTCTTAATGAAGCTGATTTATATGAAAAGTTTGATTTAGATAAACCGTGGGACGACCCTCATAATCTGGCATTGGCTGAAAAAATGCCAGCTGTTTTTCAGTCTGCAACGCATAATCTTGAACCAAACCAAACAAAATTTCGAATTGTATCTGATGAATCAACCGCGATTTCAGCAGAGACCAATAATTCATTTCCTAGTTTTACAGATGGAGCTTCCGCTACAGTTATTGTTCTGGAAGTGGATGATGAAAATGCAACCATCTGGACAAAGCCTGACTCCATTGAAAACAATGATAAAGTTCTTGGTAAACTGCACGATAATAATCCAACATTTCTTTCTCTTTTTGCAGACGGCACGGTCAGGCGGATCAAGCCATTTGAAATTGAAGAATTGAAAATGCTTTTAACCCGGAATGGTGGAGAAGTCATTTCTAAAGATTTGCTTACCAGTGATATTGAAGAAAAACCGCAAATCCCGAAAGCCAGTCCAAAAAAACCTACTGTAAAAGAAAAAAAGAAAGCCCCTGCAAGCAAAGGTGGGTTTTCTTTTAATGGAAATAATCGAGACAGACCATCTATTTTTAAAACTGCTCCCCCCAAAAGGAAATCAACAACTCAACCTAAGACTCCTAAAAAGACAGTGCCCAAAAAAACAACTGTAGTACCGAATAAGAAAAAGGCATCTCCAACAAAGGTAAAAACGAATCTGGCTAATACTAAAACACCTAAATTTAGAATAAGTGTGGGCAATAGTTTTGCTGGCAGATATAACAGGGATGGAGGCAAAAACCGATTTAATAAAAAGGCAAGCACCAAGAAAAAGAAAAAATCAAATTTCCTGAGTAGTGGTGTTGGTAATAGTTCGGAAGATGTCGATGTTCAGGAATTAATTGATGAAGGTGCTGTCATTAAACAAAATGAAGATGGCGATGTCGTCTGGCTCAAAATGACAGGTTCAAAGGTTAAGGATGAAACTCTTAAAAAAATATCTCAGATTTTAACACTTGAGCATTTAATCCTGACAAGAACCAGCATGACAGATAAAGGTCTCTCTCACCTGACCGATCTGGCAGGTCTTGAAAAACTGATACTCACCCAAAACAATATCACTGATGAAGGAATTGATTCCCTTATAGAAATAAGTTCTCTTACAAACCTTGCGATTAAGAAAACGAAGATCACCAGAAAAGGTGCCAAGAAATTGAGCGACGAATTAAGTGATTGCAAGGTTCTGCATTAATCATTCTAAATCACCACTGGCTGACTTAAAATATTCAGATGATCAATTTACCGATTTGCAGGATGTGGTTTTTTATTCTTCGGGAAGTGTAAATGGACTTCATTATGCATGGAATAAAGACGGAATTCTTTTCCATCATGAATAAGAAGAGCGCTTGACTTATTATCCTGTAATATAGGATTTCCGGAATATTTTTTCCAATGAAGAAGATCTTGTGAGACAGCAACATTTGAAGTCCAGGTATCATAGGGAGCCTTCTTCCCTAACCCGTGATAATAAGTGTAGTATCGGTTTTTATATTTCACAATCTGGTTCATCGCAACCATTTTATTGTCGTAATGACCTGGCCCAAGTTTTATAACCGGCTCGTCCTGAACATGAGTCCAAACTTTCATGTCATCAGAAGTTGCAAGCCAAATCCCCTGGTCTCTTCTTTCATAGAATAAATACCATTTTCCATTTTCCAGCCAAGCTGTCGGGGTTCCATAGGGTCCTTCAGAAAGTGGCGTTCCATCGGTGTACCTGATATCAATCTTTCGTACGTGCTTCCAATGAACTTTATCTTCTGAACTGAATAAATGTGTGTGATCACCGACTCCTTCTGCAAACATGAAATACGTTTTGTCTTTTTTGACAATCATCATGTCTTCAATCCAATGATCTTTGAGGATCGGATTATCCGGGTATTTTTTCCAATGAATTCCATCAGGTGATGTTGCATAGCCGAGGTTCTTTATCTCTTTGCGAGTTCCGTCGTACCCTGTAAACCAAAGATGGTAGCCATCACTTTCTTTCATTATCCAGCCACGTTCCCGAATTTTGATATCCCATCCTTTTGGTCCTGACGCAATCAAAACAGGATTTCCTTCAAACGGAACAAAATCAACAAGTTCTGACGGAAAAAGATGGGAGTTATCCTCAATGGTTTGAGCCTGATTGACATCCTGACCATCTGCAACAAGAGGGCAAAAACAAACAGTGACTAGAACGATCAACTTAAAAGAGATGAGAGTTTTAATATTCATAATTTGAATCTAGTTTAATATTACTGTCGTTGAAAAGAATCTTACCATAAGAATAGTTGCATTGGTGATTCAGGCGTTTCCGAGCACATCCGCAACAACCGATTTCATTTTATGTAACCCGGTTTTTGCAACCTGAAGCGGGTCCTGCTTCCAATAATCACGATTGAACAATTCGAGTGAAAATGTTCCATTAAAATTATTGGAATCAAGAATAGTGAGAATCTGTTTCCAGGGAGCATCTCCATCACCAGGATAAACACGATCAGCATCGGAAACTTTATCACGTGGAATTGATGTAGGGTAATCGTTTAAATGAAAAACATGAATCACCTTACTGTTCAAAATATTCAAGCTGGCAAAATCAGATCCTCCTTTGTAAAGGTGATATACATCTGGAAGGATACAAGCGTCAGGGTGTCCGCTGGCAATGGCTACAAATGCCGTTTCTGCTAACCGGGACATTGTCTGAGAAAACCCCCAGACTTCCACCTGCGGCGTGATCCCCATTTCTTTCCCCAGTTCCAGAAGCTTTCGATATCTTTTGCCCACCGTCAATAAATCCATATTTTTCATATTTGTTGCGCCTGCAGGCGGAGCAGCAATCCGGGTTCCACCAATTTGCTTTAGTACATCCATATCTCTTTTTGCTTCTTCAAGCCCTGCTTTCCTGGCTTCGGGATCATCAACAATCCACTGGGCGAATCCAATCGCGCTATCAACCATCAGTCCTGAATCTTCAATCAGTTTTTTTAAATCACTAAGTTTTCCACCATCGTTTTTATATTGGTTGATATCCCTGATCCAGGGTTCAATGGACTGGTATCCAGCTTGGGCTGTCACTTTAATTTCTTCAACAATTCCGATTTTCTGTCCACGAATTGTTCCTGTATTCAAACAGTACTTGAATTGATCCACTTTCCCCTCTGCTCCTGTGATATCTGATGAACTGTTTAACAAAGCTGCTCCTGCAATGACCCCTGTTGATTTAAGCATGGTTCGTCTTGATATAGGATCTGTCATTTAAACCTCAGAAAATTCATTCATGATTGAAAAGTTATTTTATGCCAGCTACATTTCTCGATTGGAGCTTTTTTTCTGGCTTAGTTTCCCATTCTATCCACCTCTTCAGGGAATTAGAAAGCCAGAATATGAGGAAAACGCGAAGTTACTGGTAGTTCATATATCACGAAACTAAAACGTCCTTCATCGTCACAAAAAACGCAGCACGCTTTAACCTGTATGATCAGGTTGATCACTTTCGAAAGATTGATTCTCGGGGACATCAAATTCTTCTGGATCACGCTTTGAATATCTTGCGAGTAAAGCAGGAAGAAAAATCAAATCACCAAACAAGGCAGAACCTATTGTCAATCCACTCATGACTGCAAAGATTCTCTGTTCTCTCATATCGCTAAAAAAGACCGTTGAAAAACCAGCAACCAAAACAACTGTTGTCATGATTAATGCAGTACCCACGCCGATGAATGAATTACGGATCGCTTCATGGTCGTTCTCTGTTTTTTTCTGTTCCACCTTAAAGCGTGTGAGAAAATGGATTGTGTCATCAACTGCAATTCCCAGGCAGACTGTGAAAGCGCAGACACTGACAACTTCCAGTGATTGCCCTGTAACCACAAGGTAAGTCCCGGTGACTGCAAGTGGGAACATGTTGGGAACAATGGAAATCAAGCCTATCCTGAGAGAGCGAAATGCAACAGCTAACACAATTAGAATAATAATTGCAGCCGTCCCCAGGCTTGTTACCAGATCAACAACTATCTGGTATAAATTTTTAGATCGCCTGACAGCAGAACCTCTTAGGTCAAATGAAAACTCGGGATGTTCTTTATTGATCTTTTCCAGTCCTTTTTCAATTCTTTCAAACACAGGACCATAAACAGCAATTCCAAGATCCTGAACACGAAAACTGACCTCTGCAGTTCGATATTCCGGCGTATAAAATGCTCGCTTGAGTGGAGGTGGGAGAAGATCCAGCATCGACATTCGCTCTGAAGCAGAACCTTCACCTGGTAGTGAATCAAGAATATTACGAATGGAAACAGGATGCCCGACCATTTTTTCCGAATTGAGCAGTTCATCAATTTCCCGAATCGTTTCTAGTACCTCCGGTGAATCTTCAGCGACTTCATCTGACCAGAATAATTTCACGGAAGACGATTCTAACCCGCCCATTGCTTTATCCATATGGGCTAAAGCAATGGATGCTTCTGACTTTGTCGGAAGAGCACTGGCGCGTTTTTCATCGGGCCGTAACGTCAGCGAAATCATAATGAATAACACTGTAAGAAATATTCCAATTCTGCTGATCCCTTTTGTATGTCTCAAAACAATATCAATCAGCCCACTGATCCGATTAAGATGGATGTCAATAACACCTTTGTCATGACCGACATGAACGTTTCGCCCCATCCAGGAGGAACAGGCAATTGGAATAACCGTGACGACAGCAATGAAAGTCAGGAAAACTCCGATCACGCAGCTCCATCCAAAGTCACGGACAACTTCATGATGAGCGAGTGATAAAGACCCCAGACCAACAGCCGTTGTCAATGAAGTTAATGCGCAAGCAAGTCCTACTTCATGAAGCCCTGCTTTGGCTGCTTCTTTTCTGGACATACCTGCAGTTCGATAGCGTCGAATCTGGATCATTAAATGCACACCATCGGTGAATCCGACAAGACTTAACAGAATTGGCAGAATAACATCATTAAATGGATTATTCTGAAAATCAAAAAAGCGAATTACTCCCAACGTCCAGAAAACACCCAATGTAGGGGCCATTGCAACGATGATAACTGCAGAAATACCTCGAAATAGAATGATGGCCATCAGCAGGATCATGCCATAGCCAATGAGTTGATATTTAAGTTTATTTTTCTGCTGCGCTTTAATTATTGTGAGATAAGTTGGTACGTAGCCCGTAACTAAAAAAGAGAATTTTGCTTCAGGAAAATCAGCCGCCGCCTTTTGTGCAACTTCTTTCAGGTTTGTTGTACAATCTTCATCACTTTCAACAAAAAGCCAGTCGAATTTAATCATCAGAAGCATTGTTTTTCCATCATCCGATAGAAGCTGACCACCCACCAGAGGATGTTTCTGTGCTTTTTTGAAGGCTACCTTAAATTGCTGTTCCGAAGCCTTAGAGCTAGGAAGAAGGGGTTCCGGCAGGCCAAAGATATTCAGGATGGGAACTTTATCCATCCAGAGAATATTCCTTACATAGTCAAGTGATTCCAGTTCTTCAACAACGTGGCGTAGTGCTTTTGCACCTTCGGGAGTGAAGAAATTATCGGAATCTATCACCAGAATGACATCAGAATCTGTCAGGCTGACAGCTTCAACGTCGGGCGGAGTCTCTCTCTTTGTCTTTTTTTGTCCCTTATTGGAGTTTGCTATCTCAGGAGGAGAAAACCAATCAGTAAAAGATTGTGGTGAGAAATACCCAACCAGAACAATTCCACTAATAACCACCAATATGAACAAAATAGATTTGGGATAATCGACAATTCTATCGAGGGTTTTATCAAACAATTTTTGTAACACTGTTGCTGCTGACTCCTGAAGATTCTGAGATGTTATGGTGGTATTAATCTGAATTAAAGAATCCTTTGAGTAAGGATTATCTTATCATTCGTTTGCGAGCAGCATTTTTCAGTTCGGTTCTGGTTAATTTTTTGTCATGATCCGTATCAAATTTTCTCAGACCAAATCGTCTTAACGATAGAGGAAGTTCGTTGTACTCCACAATTCCGTCCTGATTTTTGTCAAATTTCTTGATAAAATGATTCACGAAGTCCTCAACATTTTTTTGCTCTTTATCTTTTTCTTCCTGGGATTTCACTTCTTTCCGTCTTGAAATCCCCCCTTCCTGAACGGGAACAGAAACCGCAAAGAATGCAACAGCCATTTCTTCCCATGTCTGATCTCCCCAGGTGACATACTGTGACGGATCAGGATTAAACGGGTTATCTTCTGAATTATCGAACCAGGCTTTGAACTCCAGGTTATCAATAGACTCAATAGGAATTGGCGTTTTCAATTCATAAATGTGCTGCCAATTGAAATCATAATTAGGAACATCAAGTAAAATTGATTGTTTGTCATCTTTATTTGCAAAGAGCCTGAAAGATTTCCCACGAACATGCATGTGAGGAATAATTCCGAGCAGTTCCCCTTTTTCAGGTAGTCTGCGAACTTTGGCCTCGACCTGAAAATTCTTTGCATGAGGAGGAATTTCAAATTCCTGATTGATCGCAACGATTGTGTATACTTCGTGCGTGATCTCCGATTGTTTTCCAAAAAGAAGTCCTATTTTTGTAATGTCATCTTGTTTCACACCATTAGGAGTATAGTGCATCTGGAATACAAATTTAGAACCTGCGAGAACCTTTCGTGCTCTTCCTGGTGGAAGAAGAGAAGGTTTTTGACCGGGAACATATCCTGTCAACCAACCGATGCCTTTAAATTCTGCCCCATCCGGAGGACGGACAAAAACAATACAGTGATGAACAACAGCCCGGTTGCCGGGAATGACTTCTGCACCGGTAATCCATTTGTCTTCTGTGAATCCGGGATCAACAACAAAATACTGATACTCTACGGTCCCTTCTGACGGAACTGTAAATGGTCGGGTTCTCATTTCAACCACTTGGTCAGGTTTTCTTGGCAAGTTCCAACCTGTTGTAAATTCCGGCGGCTTGGGAAACTCTGAAGCTTCACCAAAAGGCATTCCTCCATGAACCCATTCCCTGAGCATTTTGATATCTTCTGCAGGCATGTTTCGCGAATTCAGGAACTCTCCATGTTCAGGGTTTGCATGCCACGGCGGCATCCGTTTGTCGTCAATTGTTTCAAGCATTGTTTCCCCCCACCCCTGCACTTCCACATAGTCTGTCAGGGAAAAAGGAGCAATTTCATCAGGTCGATGACATTCCACGCAATGCTTGTTGAGAATTCGTGATACTTCCTTTGCGAAAGTGATTTTGGTGGTCACTTCTGTTTTTTTTATTTTCCCGATAAAGCAGCCTGTTGCTTCCGTTTCCGGGACAGAAACTTTTTTGCCTGCGAGCAATTCATTCAATGCAATTTTCAGATCTTCTCTTCTTGCTTTCGGACGAATGACACCGGGAAAATACTGATTATCAATCCTTCCTTTATATTTGAGTTCAAGATTCTGATCGATTACAAATAATTCCGGGGTTCTTATTGCGCCGTATTGGTCTGCAATTTTATTCTCATAATCTTTAACGATGGGAAATTTAACTTTATATTCTTTAAGATATTCGTTGATGTCATCGACGGAATCCTGGCTGTTGCTGTTCAAACCGATGAATCGAACATTTTTAGATTTTAGTTCGTCAGCCATTTTATCAAGAATAGGTCCATACAATCTGACGAGCGGACATTCTGCACCGAGAAAACAGACCACTGTCAGTTGCGGTTGATCTTGTTGCGCCAGTTTGAAGGCTGAACCATCTGGCAGGGAAATCTTGAAACCGTATTGCCTTTTTACATCCTCAGCTTTACATATATTTGAAGTTTGTGAAAAGCAGAGTAGAGTCATCACCAGAAGAGATCGTGAGAGATGAGAAATATTCATAAACAGAATCCTGTAATAATGCAGCCGAAATGCGTTCAATCGGATCATACCACGAGTCATTCAAGAGGAACAACCCTTCACTGGAATAGGATTTCCCTGAAAAACGGGACGTTTGGTTTAGAATACCCTACAATTTACAGGACGGTTTCAACTCTGTAAAAAAATGACGAATTGCCACTTGATCATTGCTGCCATCATCATACCTTCAGTCGAGTGCTGCATTTGGGGCATTTGATATGTTTGCCTTTATGCTTCGTGCTGACTTTGTTGACTGCACCACAGGGACATTTCACTAGCATGACCTGTTTAGCCAATTGCTCTTTTGTAGGCATCATAGGCAATTCATTTAAAACAAATGATTCTTTAGATAAACCTGTGATGATTGTATTCAGAGTTTCAAAGAAAAGTTCTTTCCCTTTTGGCTTCTTGAAGAAGTAAGATGTCAGGATTTCTTTTCCGTCGATGGTCAGCCTCTTGTTGGTGTATTCAATTTCTTCAATTTTATCAAGTTCGATATAAAAAGTTGAACACATGTCAAATAGAAAATAGATATGCGTTGTAGTTAAAACAATCGCGTTCGATTTATCATTTGATTCCGACCAGAAAAGAAAAAGAACATTCCCAAACATGATATCAGGTGGATCTTCTGCCAAGCCCAGCAGGTGCCTGAAAGCTGTTGGGGAGAGCTTAGGGTATGTTTGAACTTCTTCCGTCTCAATGCAGTTTTTGATTGCCCTGAATTCGTGCCTGAGCCATTTGGGTAACAATCGTGTGGGAGTAGTCGAATTATTAATATCTTCCAAATCCTGCGTGACTTTAGCTTTTGTGCCTTTATCCATCTTGGCTTTATTTTTGGATCCGCCGAAGATTCCAGCAATAACTATGACCTGGGTAAGAGCAGTCGTGACGAAAAATAAATTGTCCAGCAGGCTATTTGACTCTGCTAATAAGAAATAATTCATTGTCCTGACTTTCAGAATAATCGAACGATAAAATATGATATGGAAATTTTCTGGATGAAAAGATAAAAACCTGACACAATTTTGTAATCGCATACTTTACCAAATTATGTCGTACTTCATGATAGCAATTCAAGAGAGACCTAAATCAACTAATTTCATTTATTCAGAGAGAATATTTCAGGAAATCGTATTATTTATCATCAAAAGCATCTATGGATACATCAAAAACTGATACAGCTTCAGGAATATCACTTATCTAAGATTCAGGCAAGAATCTTTCCAGAGCTAAAAAACTATTAAAGCTGCCCCAGATATGCAGTAAGGAACAAGTATTCACCAACATTATTTATCAAGGACATCTGCTCTTGTGCTTTCAACAATTTCCATAATTTTATCAATTATATTTCTATCAACATTAAGTTCTACAAGAGACAATTTTAGATAGCTTTTTGTTTTATCAAAATGCGAGTCATTGAGGCCAAGTGAAACGAGTTTTTCATGCGAATCCCTCAGGTTGACCATGAGATCTTCTTCACCAAATATTGCACGAAGAAAATTGACCATCTTGTTGATTTGTGCAGTTTGATCTATTTCTTCAAAAAAAGGAACCAATGCTGAATCCGAAAATACTTTTTGATAAAATGCAGGGACAATTTTTCGAATTACAGATTCCCCACCCAACAATTGTAAAATAGTTTCAGTCATGAAAATAACCGTAAGATCCTAATTAACATGTGATTTTTTTTGGTATATTAAAAAGCTCTATCTCTTTATAAGCGTGAGTGTACATCAAACATGAAAACCTGGAAACACCTCATTGCAACATATATCGTTTTTTCTCCGTGGCCTACAAGAATATACTTTGCAAACGGAACTGCGATTCACATCAGGAATAGTGTACTTGAAAACGAAGATGAGGAAGATTGATTATTTTTTTGGGTTCTGCCCCGTCCACATGAGAAAGGCAAGCCTGAAATCTGCAAATAATGATCTGACTGGAAACTTGAACGAGAGCGGTTTGTTCTTTTCTACAAATGCGTGCCCCGTCCATGCAAATCCATAACCGATAACCGGAACAAAAAAAAGTAACCACCACTGACGAGAAAAAACCACCACCACAATTATAATCCCGCTAATAATGTCCCCGTTGCATGCATCCAGCGATTCAACGGTTTTTGATGCTCACCAATATAAAGATCCCAGAATGGTTTATCACTGTTTTCTTTTTCAGAATTATTATTCAAGTCCTCATTCATTAAAAACGTCCTGAAGTGTCAAATAATAGTTTTATAGAAATTGCAGTCTTACGATTCGTCCAAAACCGGATTGGTCAGTTGGCCAATTCCTTCAATCTCAATTGTGACGGTATCTCCATTCTTCAAGAAAACAGGTGGCTTTCTTGCTGCCCCTACTCCATGTGGAGTCCCTGTTAGAATCACCGTTCCGGGTTGAAGCGTGACGCTTCCTGACAAAAATTCAATGATCGTTGGAATATCAAAAATCATGTCATCCGTTTTCCAATCCTGCATCACTTCTCCGTTCAGGATAGTTTTAATTTGCAGATTGTTTGGATTTGTTATTTCATCTGCAGTTGTCAAGCAAGGACCGAGTGGGGCAAAAGTATCAAACGTTTTCCCCCTGCACCACTGGCTTCCCCCTTTTTTAATCTGCCAATCTCTTGCACTGACATCATTTGCACAGGTGTATCCCAGAACATAATCAAGGGCATTCTCTTTTGTCGCATTCTTGCATGGTTTCCCAATCACAACAGCCAGTTCACATTCGTAATCGACTTCATCACTTTTTAAATGAGTTGGTAAATAGATGGGGTCATCAGGATTTTGAGTCGCATTAGTTCCCTTCATGAACAAAACCGGATATTCAGGAATGGCAAGATTTCCTTCTTCAGCATGTCGGCGGTAATTCAGTCCAATGCAAAGTATATCAATCGGCGCAACAGGTGAAAGCAGTTTATCGACGTCTGCTTCCTCTCCAGTGTCAACCAGATCTCCATAAATACCACCATCAAGACGCGTGACGGAATCTCCCTTGAGAGAGCCATATTGAATTTTTTGATTGCTATCTTTGTACCGAATAATTTTCATTTTCTTTTCTTGTTCTATACTGTGACTGGGGCATAAATTCAGTGGATCTAATTAACATTAGTGTAAGTAATTTTTTTAAATCGAGAAGAAGACCTTCTCTGCGGTTTTTTGCAGGATCCATTCCTTGTCATTTTGATTCAGGAAGTCAAGTTTTTCCCTGATCAGGTTAATTGAAGCGGAATAGGTATTATCTCCTGTCAACTGGTAGGGACAATCGCTTGCCCACATTAATCTTTCAGGCCCGAAAGAATCGCAAAGCCTTTTAATCATGTCGCCTAAATCGAGATAAGGTGCTTTTTTCTTTCCAAACGCATAATAGGCAGAGATTTTGACCGTTACTTTTTTATGCTTTGCAAGATCACATAAGTTATCGAGATCTGACTTTCTAATTTGTCCATCGCCTCCGATCCGGGCAAAGTGGTCAATCACAACAGGAGTATCGGGATATTTCTCACACATTTTATTGACTGAAGGAAGGTCAGATGGATTGATCAGGCAGCAAATATTTTGCCCCGTTTCAGCAGCAGTGGTCCACATTTCCATAACGCCATCACCAAGCAGCCAATTTTCAGCTCCCCTTATAAATGGAAGAACCCGAATTCCTGTCACATTCTGTTTCAATAAATTTTTCATTGTCTGAGCCACGCCCGGCTTCTGGTCATCAATCATTCCGACAATTTTAAATGTTCCTGAATACTGTTTGGCAGCATGGATCAGGTAGGAATTATCAAAG
>JAJRVU010000512.1 GCA_024277145.1 Planctomycetota bacterium | reverse complement strand
CATCTCGATATTCCTGAATAAACGGAATGTCCTTCTGGGGTTCAGCATCCAATGTCGACTGATAAAAAACATTTGTGCAAAGGATGAGTATAAAAAAAGAATACTTGATGAGATGCATTGGAGGGAAACCTTTGGGTTATGATTCTGGAGGATAAACTTCTTTACTCAAGCAAATTAGCTTGATTGATAGGACGTTGGGCGGGCTCTATTTGGTTGCGTCATATTTTTCAAGACATAATAATGGTAAGAGCCATACTAGACGCTCCTGCTTTCTGCCGTCAAGTACCTGTGTCTGACATAAATTTCTTTTATTGTGAATTGTTTCTGAAATTCAGGAATGCTTCTTCAATCTATCCTGCACTTCGGCAGGGATTTCTTCAGCTTTTTAATACCCCCAGCAGTCATCTTTGTCCCTACAATATAGAGATATTTGAGCTGTTTCATTTTAATGATGTGCGGAATGCTTTTATCAGTAATTACCGTACTGTTTAGATAAAGAGACACCAATGATTTGCTGGTGGATAGCTTTTGAATACCTGTATCAGTTATTTTTGTGAAATCAAGATGCAGATGCTTAATGTTTTTCATCCTGGATAGATGCTCCAGACATTTATCTGTAATGGGAGTGTTTTTAAGATTCAGGTACTCTATTTTACATTCTGTTTTCAAGGAAAGAACTCCAGCATCTGTTATTTTGGTACCCATTAGTGAGAGATGTTCCAGTTTTTTGATTTCAGAAATATAAGAAAGCGCTTGATCTGTTATTGGCGTATCATTAATCATTAAATCTTTAAGATTAGGAATTGTTGATAATTTCCTGATGGCTGAATCATTAATCTCTGTAGAGTCCAAACATACTGTTTCGAGCTTTTTGAACTGTTTTAATAAATGGAATTCCTTTCCAGTAATATCACAATCGGTTAATATGAGATCGGTTAGGTTTGAATATTTCAGGAGATATAGAATAACATCATCCGTAACTTCAGTGTCTTCCAGATAAATAAAATTAATATCATCTGAATCGGGCATTTGTTTTATAAGGTCATCAGTCACAGGACCACTAAAACAAGCAATCCCTCTTCTGGCAAGAAATGGATTAATAAGAGGGATTACCTTAAGCACTTGATCCCAGGGGAGCACTCGGTTCAAGTGAAATGTAATAGGAGGATCCCCATGTACAAAAAAACCACCGTTACTTTTGAATTCAGCTTCGAATGCACCCCACTTTCGATGATTTTGTATTCCTATGTAGCCGAAATATAAAACCGGCAACGCTAACAATAACAGGACAACCAGAGCTGCCTTTTTCTTCCGGGATAGTTTTTTGATTCTGGAAAACATGTTCTAGCCAATGGATTGATTTTATTTTTATTCAATACTAAAAATCTGAAAAGTGTTCTGGCGATTTATTTTGAAGATGTATTCGGTTTTGTTTTAATGGTATACCAGTAAGCCTAGAGAATCAGGACACCTTGCAATGGCAGCCGAATCGTATGGAAGAGTGATTCCCCGAAAGCTTTCTCCTGATCCATAAACATATGAACGTTTGCAGGGAAGACCGCAATCAATAACGCAATCAATCCCCAGGCCGCCAGATTCTGAAATCGTGGAATTAATAACATGATGCCCAACAATATTTCAAAGACACCACTGAAATAAACCAGTTCCCGATGCAACGGGAGATACGGAGGCATGATCTTGATGAAAAAATCTGCATTCACAAAATGCAAAACTCCAGCAGTCACCATAAAAAACGAAAGAAGAATTTGAAGACCTTTTTTGACGTGTTGCATAATTTTTTCTATTATAAAAATATTGTACTTGAATTACCTGCAAGGAATCCCTCTTCATAATTCAGGAGATATGAATACAGAAATATTTAAATCAACTCAAATTGCTTTTCTTGTTGAATCTGCAGATTCATTCATCAACAGGATAATCAAATAACGTCCTTGTTTCAGTCCTTATTTTCTTCAAATTAGGCAAAATTAGTCGGGAATCTCACTTAAATGACCTTAATTTGGAATAATTGTTTAATAATTAGCATTAATTATTACGTTAACTTTATTTAGCAGGTTAGACTGTTTGTGCTGATAAAATATTACCTTTGTGTCCAGTTTAGAGATATCGGATTAAGCTTTTTCCCTGAAATTAAAATGGATATAACATAGCAGTGACATCCTTCTGTCACATCCTGTTTTTAAAATGATCTCATCATGATCTGAGAGGATTCATGAAGGAGGTAACTCCGATGGTCTCCTTTAGTTTTATTGAGATGGGACTATTGGCTTATTCATTCGGAGTTGCCTTCTTTTATATTAGAGCGTTTCTACAATTGATGTAGAAGGTTCAAGTGTTATTCCGACTATATACAGTTCGCACGTTCTAAATTATTTCTAGACATTGTCTAGTTCTGATGAAGATTATTTTCTGTTTCAAGTTTAAAAAAACAAGCCTGCTCCCAGGGATGGATGATTCGATGACAAGCCAAAAGTTCACTCTTAAATGTATTCACTGTCAGAATGAAATTTCTCTCTGCTCGGGATTAGCTCCCGGGGTTAATTACGAATCGATTCGATTGCAGGCAAAAGAAATGGATGTTGAAGTCTATTGCAACCAATGTAAAAAAATATTTCTCTTTCATGAATCAGCTGTTATTCACGAACAACGTGATCCCACTGAAACACACAGTCTCCACGAACCTCACGGTCTCCACGAACCACAAAAAATAATCACCAATCCTGTTTCTTTAAAGAAAACAGTTGATTCAATCCAACCAAACCGAGATTACTTATTGCCTTAATCTGATAAATTGTTCTGTCTTGTCTATTTCTTGACTTGTGAATTGTTCAATAACGATTTTTCCATTTCAAATACCCGATGCTTAATCGATCCCATTTCGCTCTTCCAATTGTCGGTATCCGCGTTCAAAAAGAAATCGGTATCCGTAGAGTTCTCAGTCTCTATTTGTTGTAAATGTTTTTCCACGCCGATTAGCTCTGTTGCAAATTCATTCTCTGGATTCGTTTTGGTTGTGCTGGGATTAGATAACGCCTGCGGAGTGTCATCTGATTCTGTTCCAGATATTTTCTCCACTCCGGAAATTTCCAGTGTATTGGTTTTAGGAGATTCTGTCATGCTGGAGCCACTAGAATCGAAGAATCCGTTCAAAGCCAATGCGACAACCGCCACGCCTGCAATTGCTGTTATACCGATAGCAAACTGACGACGATGGTTGCGGAACCAACGGCGAAATCTGGATCGTCGACGTGCAGTTCCGGGTTGTTGTAGATTTTCCAACAATTTTAAAAGTGCATCATGAGTCTGTTCGGCATTGGCAAATCTCCTGGCTGGTTTTTTCTCCAACAGCCGGTCAATAATATCTGATAGTTCATCTGGAATATCAGGATTGATCTCCCAAACCGGGCGATGACGATCGTTACAAATACGATTAAGCACAGCCAATGCACGCTCGGCGCGAAACGGTGGGTGACCAGTCGCCATGAAATACAACAAAGCTCCCAGGCTGAACAGGTCGGATCGATTGTCTGTTGCTTCACCTGATGCTTGCTCGGGCGACATATAATGAGGCGTACCTGTCACAACTCCTGTTCGGGTGACGGTTGCATCGTCCACTGCGCGAGCCAGACCGAAGTCGGTTAGCAACGCTCGTTCCACATCGTTTTCCAACAAAATATTGGAAGGCTTAACGTCACGATGAACCACGCCTTGTTCATGAGCTGCAGACAAACCAGCTGCTGTTTTTTACTAATCCGTTCAGGATTCTCTTGTCTTTTAGCCTTATCCTTGTTACAAAGCGTGTGTGGGTTTTCATAATTTGTATGCATCCTTGCAAATGGAATAGGAGTTATATTTTCTGCCCTGAATACTACATCAGAAAAAAAAATTTAAAACTCCAATATATTTATGGTCGATTACTTAGTTCTTACGCACCCCCCCCCTTTTTTAAACATGACAGGGCTAAGCCTTGACAAGGCACTAATTTCATTCCATCCCTTAATAGTTGTTAACAATAAAATGAACCAATTATTACACATCGCTTTAATTGTAATTCCATTTATGATACCGACAGGGGCGAAGGTCAAGGCAGGCATGTCGATTTGGCAAGTGGCTGACCGCATCGACATAGAAACTGTCCCTTCAGGGTTCCCTGTTGGTTTTTCAATCCTGACCCATGGGCAACGTCAATATGCAGCATATTACGATGAAAAACACCAGATGACTGTTGCAACTCGCCAACTGGGCCAAAGAAAATGGGACTCTGTCAAACTTGACTCAAAAATCGAATGGGATTCACATAACTATATTACAATGGAGATCGATAAAAACGGTGATTTACATCTCGCAGGAAACATGCATTGCGTCCCCCTGATCTATTTTCGTACAGAAACTCCGGGCGATATCAGAACATTGAAACGCCTTTCAATGACAGGAAAAGAAGAAAATAAATGCACTTACCCTCACTTCATCCACGATGCAACAGGCCGACTCGTTTTCAACTACCGTAACGGCAAAAGTGGAAACGGGCAGCGATTGTACAATGTGTATCATCCCAAATCACGAACATGGTCAAGGCTGCTTAAAACCCCTTTGTTTGATGGAGAGGGAAAACGTAACGCCTACCCGAATGGACCAAAAATCGGCCCTGACAAACGTTTTCATGTCCTCTGGGTCTGGCGGGACACGTTTGATTGTGCAACCAATAATAATCTCTCCTATGCCCGAAGCCCCGACCTCATTCATTGGGAAACAGCATCAGGCCAAGCTGTTGAACTTCCGATGACACTGGCAAACAAAAACCTGATTGTAGATCCGATCCCTTCCGGTGGTGGAATTATCAACGGCGGTGCCAGGTTATTTTTTGATTCACAAAACCGACCAATGGTTGTTTATCATAAGTCTGATGTTCAAAATTACATGCAAATTTACGTTGCTCGTTTTGAAAACGGTCTCTGGGTAAAAAAACAGCTTACTGACTGGAATAAACCTGTTCTGTTTTCCGGAGGAGGGTCAATGAGGTTCATTGGTATCAGGGTCTACACTCCCAAAAAAGTCCGGAAGGATGTCTGGGTGGTTGGCTATCGTCATCGCGACTATGGCAGCGGTAGAATTGCTTTCAGCGAAACGTCACTTCGCCCTGTAACAGACCAACCCAAACTAGGAACTCGGGAACTACCCAGTGAAATCTATCGACCTGAAATCAAGTTTCAAGGCATCACTGTTCGACGAGCAATTGACATCGGAAATTCGGGTGACCCTGACATCCGTTATATTCTGAAATGGGACGTTCTTCCTCCTAACTACGACCGCAAACGAACCGGCTTGCTTCCACCCCCCTCAATGCTGCGAATGTATAAACTCGTCCGTAATGCTTCCCAAAACTAGTGTTTCGTCAAATTTAAAAATTGGGGTTGGTAAAGTGCATAAAGCACGACAACGGAGTGCGTTAGAGTTATTACGCACCCCAATTCTCTGCCTTGACAAGGCACTAGGCGCAGAAGTGCGTTCCTATATATTAACACACCATCCAGCCGGTGATCTTTCACGAAATTGATAAATTATCCAGAAAATGTTCCATGAACGAACGGGTCCCATTATGGAATTATCCAGATAATCTAATTTCTTCGATTATCTCTTGACTTGTGCGACGGCTTATTATCTAATGAATTCGACAATCGAACTAATTCGATTAACAAGGAGAAAATAATGGCAAGGCAGACAACAAAACATCCCACGGAACTGGAACTCGAAATCCTGAAGAGACT
The DNA here is from genome assembly GCA_024277145.1 of Planctomycetota bacterium. Taxonomy (GTDB): domain Bacteria; phylum Planctomycetota; class Planctomycetia; order Planctomycetales; family Planctomycetaceae; genus JAJRVU01. The sequence goes on along the minus strand of JAJRVU010000512.1, from coordinate 2,486 downwards.
CTGGCAACAAGGACCACTTTCCGGGCAGGCAATTCGGGATGCACTCAATCCGGAGCGAGATGTCACTTACCAATCTGTGATGACAATTCTGGGAATCATGGAAGAGAAAGGTTACGTGAATCGTAAAAAAGAAAGTGGCAGCTTTCTGTATCGTGCTCGCGTGACGGAAAAAACAACTTCCAAACGAATGATGCACGACCTTGTTGATCGTTTATTCAATGGGTCAGCAGCATCTGCAATGCTGAATCTTTTAGAGACTTCAGACCTTTCCAAAGAGGAACTTTCGCAATTGCGTAAATCCGTGAATCGTCGTAATCAGGAGTAAGAAAATGCCAGGCTTGAATCAGGAATTCTGCGAGTTACTCGTTACATGCTTCGCTCATTTTTTATGGCAGGGGCTTCTCCTCGGTGCTGCGTTTGAAGTACTGATATGGACAAAGAGTCCGCCGTCGAGCACATTTTTGTGAATATGTTCTTCGGTCATTCTCATCAGTCCGTCGAAACTTTTTCGCATGTCGGTCGGAATCGTGCAGAGATAAACGTGATCAGGCAGGTGTAACACGCTTAACCTGGATTTCCCCACAAAAAGTGGACAGTAAGTTAAGGATATGGGGACTGTTTAAATTGTTCGAGTCTCAAATAGCCCAGAGCAGAATGAACACGTTCACAGTCATAAAACACTTCGATATGCTTGAAAAAAGTCTAAAAGTCCCGATGTCCAGTTTGAAGTTGCACGCCAATGAGTGTGCCAGTTGTAAGTTAATGCATGAGATTTAAAGCACAAAAAATAATTCACGGACCAAAACCATTACCAACGTTCGACCGGGCCATTGGGAACCCTGATCATCGCGGTAGGAATAGCCGACTCCCGTTCGCCATGCCGGTCACGTATCTGGTCTATGATCTGGTAAAACTCGTCAATGTTTTCACATCGTCTTAGTTTGTCTTCCAGATCTTCCGGGATGCCAAGTTTTGCACCGTACCAGCCTGCAAATTTTCGGAACAGGATGCAGCTGTACTCATCATACTGATCCACCATTAATGAAAAATGTCGGATGAGGAAATCGATAATCTCTTCGGGCGTTGGTTCCGGGATTTCTGTTTCACCTGCACAGGCTCGTTCAATTTTCTGAAAAATCCAGGGGTCCATCAAAGCGCCCCTGCCAATGGAGATTGCTGCACACCCTGTTTCTCGCCGAACACGGAATGCATCTTCCACGGTTTTGATATCGCCATTACCGATGACAGGCATGTTTTCAACCGCTTCCACAGTCTCGCGAATTCCGTCCAGATTAACTTCACCCGTAAAACCTTGTGACCGAGTTCTGCCATGAACAATGACCGCAGCGATGCCCACTTTTTCAAACTCTTTTGCAAGCGTTGGTGCAGAAATCGATTTGCGATCCCAGCCGAGTCTCATTTTAACCGTCACGGGAATATCGACCGCTTCCGCAATTTGTGCAACCATACTGACCGAGCCATCAACGTTACACATCAGCTTTGCCCCGCCACCCCTGCTGTTCACTTTTCCCATCGGGCAGCCCATGTTGATATCAATTCCTGCATACCCTTTTTTTTCCAGCCATTTCGCAGCGGTCACCATATCTTCAGTTTTGGCGCTGTAAATTTGAACAAAAAGAGCATGATCTTCAGGCGAAGTTTTCAGGATTTTTTGTGCTTTTTTAGACTTGGTGAAAATCGCCCGGGCAGGAATCAGGTCTGTTGTGGCTAATCCGATCCCGCCGAGTTCCCGAATTGCCATCCGAAACGGAAAGAGGGTGTACCCCGCCAATGGTGCAAGCAGATAGCGAGATTGCAGTTGATAGTTCCCAATTTGCAGGGTTTTAGAGCTATCTTGAATAGCCGGTTCAGTAAGTCTGTGCATATTTCATTAAAGGGGTGGGAAAGTGGAACATGTTTTGCGACATAATGTTTAATCAAAGTTTCAAAGCGATCAATCAGGGCAATAGACTGATTATTCAGCACATTGTATACTATTTTTGCCAAATGAGAAGCTGCCTATATGGCAGATTTCATGTGATAAACACGAATTACAGTTCAGTTGTTCATTACGGCGTTAAGAATAAATTAACCTTGAAGATAAATTAGCAAAGCAGGAAACCGAATTAATGGGGAAAAGCCTGAAAGCGTATAAAGAACCGAAGCGTCGCTGGCGTTCAACAACAATTCTGACTGTTCGGAAAGATGGCAAGGTTGCCATTGGCGGGGATGGTCAGGTGACTTACGGGAATACCGTGATGAAATCGGACACCCGAAAAATTCGCAAAATTCTTGATGGCAGTTTGATTACCGGGTTTGCAGGCTCCACTGCAGATGCATTTACCTTGTTGGAACGGTTTGAAACGAAAGCCAAAGATTATCCCGGCAACATCACTCGTGCTGCAACGGAACTTGCAAGAGACTGGCGAACGGATCGAATGCTTCGCCGATTGGAAGCATTAATGATTGTTGTGAATGAAGATGTT
>JAJRVU010000511.1 GCA_024277145.1 Planctomycetota bacterium | reverse complement strand
TTATCTCGCGGATGCAAACCAATAGAAGGTTCATCCAGAATATAAACCACGCCAACCAGTCCACATCCGATTTGACCAGCCAAACGAATCCGTTGGGTTTCCCCTCCCGAAAGTGTGGGAGCCGTTCGATCAAGGGAAAGATAATCGAGTCCGCAACGAAGCAGGAATCCCAGCCTTCCCCGAATTTCCTTAAGAACTTCTTCCGCAATAAACTGCCGGGTTTCATCCAGATCAAGAGAATCAAAAAAACAGGCAATCTGATGAACACTCAACGAACAGATTTCAGCAAGGCTGAGAGATTGGTTGACCCCTTTTCCGGAAAACAGATCGCTGTTCGTTTTTAATCGAACTGACCTTGCCTGTTCATTCAATCTATCCCCATGACAACTACTGCATTCAACAATCTCCATATATTTTTCGAGCTGTTTTCTCCTCATCGGGTTATTCGATTTTCGATAGTTATCTAACAGGTCGTTAATAATTCCATCGAAAGTACCGCCATGTTTCCACGTTCCCCCTGCATGTCCCCAACTGAATGTGATATGCAAATCCCCCGTTCCATATAAAAGCAGATCCTTCGCTTTTTGTGAGAGCTTTTCCCAGGGTGTTTTAAACAGGGAATCCTTAGGCAGGTTCAGTTCATTTTCAATTGCCTGCGCTACGCCACGGTAGATATGTCGTCGCCAACGTCCAATTTTTCGTAATGTGCCAAGAAGTGTAATCGCTCCTTTTGTAAAAGAGAGTTTTGGGTTCGGAATAAGAAGATCGGTGAGGAAATCATGCCTCATTCCCAAGCCATTACATTCCAGACACATCCCCTGCGGACTGTTGAAACTGAAAAGCTGTGGTGTTGGTAGTTCAAAACTGAGTTCGCAATGTACACAAGCGTATTTAGTATTGAACAGCCTGTATGTCCACTCTTCTTCATTTTCCCTGTCTGATTTTCCTGCCGGCGTTTTTTTTGTTGGCGATTTTTTTGCCGGTGTTTTTTTTGTTGGGGATTTTCCGGTTGGCTTCTTTCCAGTCGAAGAAGGAATTTGGTTTTCCTGTGAGATGATTAAAGATCCCCCTGAAAGCCTTAACGCATTTTCAACAGCTTCCGCCACACGGGATCGTTTTGCTTTCCCGGAAATGAGCCTGTCGACAATCACTTCTATTGAATGCCTCATTTGCCGATCAAGCTGAAGATTGTCAGTCAGCGAGACCGTTTTGCCATCGACTCTTGCGCGAAGATACCCTTGCTTGAGCAGGTCTTCAAAAAGATCCTTGAATTCCCCTTTCTGTCTCTGAACAACGGGAACCAGAATCAGAAATTTTGTTCCTTCAGGAAGCAGCAGAATGCTTTCGAGAATTTGTTCTGTTGTTTGCGCGGTAATCGGCTTCTGGCATTCAGGACAATATCCTTTTCCGACCCTTGCCATCAACACGCGTAGATAGTCATAGATTTCCGTGATCGTTCCAACAGTACTTCGAGGGTTTCGCCCGGTTGCTTTCTGTTGAATGGAAATAGAGGGAGAGAGCCCGTTAATGGTATCGACTTCAGGCTTGGGGAGTTGTCCCAGAAATTGCCGCGCGTAACTGGAAAGAGATTCGACATACCGCCTCTGCCCTTCTGCATAAAGAGTGTCAAAGGCGAGTGAACTTTTTCCAGAGCCACTCACGCCGGTCATGCAGATCAGTTTATTCTTGGGTAGGCTGAGGTGGACATCCTGCAGGTTATGTTCGCGTGCACCGCGAATGATGATTTCCGTTTCCGACATTGAGTTTATTTATTCGAGATAGAGTGTTTAAAGTAATCCAATTTATTAATACTTGACTGTTATAATTATAATTTTATGATTCTTCACCAGAATTTTCGGCCTGTTTACCAGAATTGTCGGTCGGCACAACATCATCAGTTGTAACAACGATTGCTTTGATTTCTTTGTCTTTCAATGTTTGAATACTTGCCATGACTCTTTTCTGGGTGGGTTCTTCCACAATTTTCATCCAGACGCCATCTTTCTGGCATTTGCACATTTTTTGCGCAACATCTCCATCCAGTTTAATCACGGTTCCGCAAGTCGGGCATTTCCAGAATCGACGAACATCAATCTTGATTCGTCCTGATGGTCCCTTCATAGCAATTACTTTCTGATCAGCACTATTTTTTAAAACGACTAATTTCTTAATTTCGATCCTGCATTCTGCAATGAACGATGTAACAGCCCGTTCACACGATTTCTTTTCAGTTTTGACATTATAGACAGAATATCAACAGGTGAATGCTCTCATACAAAGTGAAACGGAGAAAAAAGCCTATTTTTTGAAAGAAACAGGTTGTAGGCCGAGAAACAGAACGATTTCTCTTTCGTGAAAATATGATACAAGCTAGATTACACGGATTAATAATTATCGATATTCATTTTTGAGTTATTCCTGTTTTTAAATAGAAAATAATCACGTGTTGAAATTATCTGACCTGACAAATATTGCCCGTGGATTTCTCATGGGGGGAGCGGATATTATTCCCGGCGTTTCCGGTGGAACCGTTGCTTTAATTCTGGGAATATATGAAAGACTGGTCACCGCAATCAGTCATTTTGACCTGACTCTGTTTGACCATGTTCGCCATCGTCGATGGAGTGAAGCAGCGGACCATAACGACTGTCGTTTTCAAGTCACCTTGTTCACCGGAATTGCTTTGGGTGTTGCCAGCCTTGCGGGGTTAATGCATTACCTGCTTGAACATGAATTGCAATACACTTATTCTGTTTTCTTCGGCTTGATACTGGCATCAAGTATTCTGGTTGGAAAACTGATTACCAAATGGTCTGCTGTTTCAATCATCGGGTTGATTGCAGGTTGTGCGTTTGCATTCTGGTTAATTGGTCAACTTCCTCAAACACCCCCATCCGGCGTCTGGTACATTTTTCTTTGTGGGGTGATTGCTATTTGTGCGATGATTCTTCCCGGCATCAGTGGAGCATTTATCCTTGTTCTCATGGGAAAATATTCTGACCTCACCGGCTCTTTAAGAGAAGTTCTTCATGGAAACATCACAGCAGAAGCAGTGACGAACATTGCCGGTTTTGGTGTGGGAGCATTTATTGGAATTGTCAGCTTCAGTAAATTCCTGAAATGGTTACTTTCGCATTACCACCAAATTACGATGGCTTTGTTATGCGGGTTCATGATTGGTTCCCTGAGAAAACTGTGGCCATTCACCCAGGATATGACTCCTGACATTGTGAAGTTCAAACTGAAAACCTTTCAGCCGATCATGCCTGATTTCAGTGATTCTTCCACATGGATTTCTATCGTTTTAGCAATCGCTGCAACTGCTTTTGTTTTCTTCCTTGATTGGGTCACTGTGAAATTATCAAAAATCAATGCGGATAACGAGACCGAAAATATCGTGAAATCTTAATTAACATCAGCATATTGCAGAGAGAGTTTTAGAAATGTAGAACTTTCTAAAACTCAATTGACTTAGGCAGGAATTATAGATGAACGGACTGAACTGAATGGTTTTTGAGGGAAAATTAAGTTCAGTAAGATATGAGAATTGCTAGGCATGATGTATAAAAAATTATACTTGTTAATACATAGTTAAGCACATAAGGTTAATTCATGAGCAATAATACAGTACATCACAAATTTTTTGATAAATTAGTAATTTATGAAGACGGTAGTTGCTCATGCGGTATATATTTCCCACCAACAAATAGTAAAATACAAATTTTATTTCCTCTATTTGAAGGCGATATTAATATACCTGATGGATGTGAAATGTTTTTCAAGGAGTTGGTCTCTTTATACTCAGAAATTAGTATAAAAACACAGGGGAAACTGTTTGAGTTGCGTGATGAATTTGAAGAGATGTTATCAATTGTTGATGTCTGGAAGATTTTTCAACTTGAAAGCGTAATGATCGATGACACCAAACTTGACGAATCAAATTACTGGAGCCTGATTTATGGAACAGATTATGGTGGTCACATCATAGATTTCGAAATGGTCGGCAGGAATATTTCTGATTGGGGATTAGACGGCTAGCTGATTAATAAACTTTAAGAAGTGAGGTAACAACTAATTAGTTTTTTCTATTCATCCAATGGTTCATCCAGCAATGCTCGCATTTGCGGATAAAGTTCTTTGTACCAGTCAGGTTCTTTATCTTTAGGCCAGTAAGGACCAAGAGGACCGTTTTCTGATGCGTCTATAATATCATCATTCTTTATTTTTATTGATCGCAATTTTTTATAGTCAGCTCTGGCTGCTCGTGCGGCAACGGAGTAGGCAGTAAATTGGAAGGAAAAGTGGGCAGCGCGTGTGGGTGAGTATTTTTCATAGGTGATACCATCGGCGGAATAGATAGCATCGACAGCAGAGTTATAGGCAAGGGTGGCAACTTTATCAGCGGTGGCGTCGGTGTTGGATGCGGCGATGGCTGTGTAAGTAGAAGTAAATGCGATGCTGGCAGCGTACGTGGAGTAATAGGAATAATTGTCAGGGACATTGGTGGAATCAGCAGCGATGGTGAGCTCTTCAGTCTTTACATTTTTACCATTTGCCCAATCTTGTGAGAGTCTGATTGTTGTGTTAATTGAACGTGAATGTTTTTTGTGATTTTTCATTTCAGAATCCTGTTGAAACAGGG
>JAJRVU010000510.1 GCA_024277145.1 Planctomycetota bacterium | reverse complement strand
CAATTCAACATTGGCTTTCCCTACTCCCGCTTCAAGGTTCAATTTCTGTTCCGGTGAAACAGTCTTTCGGGTGTATGTCTGCCAGGTATTCGCTGAAAGCTGACCTGCAAGAGGTTCAATTGTATTGAACGGAATACAGAGATTCATAATTCCACGCATCTCTCCCATCGTAATTTCAAAACTGACCAACACAATCACTTCGTTAGGAGGAACAATTTGAACAAGCTGTGGGTTACTTTCGGTTTGCACCACTTTCAGTTTGAGGTCACAAATATTTTTCCAGACAGAATGCAACCCAGTAATTGCCCTGTCAGTAATTCGATGAACGAGATTTAATTCAATATCGGTAAGAGGTCTGCCAGGAAATTTCTGAACACCATCTTTCCCACCCCCCATTAAGCGATCAATCACCGGAAAAATAATGGAAGGACTTAAATCTAAAATCATCTGTCCGTCCAGACCTTCAGAATGCAGGAGATTAAAGCAAGTTGGATTTTCGAGACTGAAAACAAATTCGCTGTAAGTCAATTGATCCACACTGATCAGTTTGCATTCGACGATGGTCCGAAGCATGGCACTTAAGGCAACGCCGAATTCCCTGCTAAATCCATCATGCAATGCCTGAAAGGCGCGCATCTGTTCTTTACTAACGCGTTCAGGCCTTTTAAAATCATAAACGCTGATCTGAGCTGTCATAAAATCATTGATGGAATCTGAAGCACCACCAGCACCACCAGCACCACCAGCACCACCACCCATTGCAGGGGCAGGCTCAGGACTTACAGAAGGATCCAGCGCAGAGAGCAAGGATTCCACTTCCGATTGACTTAAAACATTTGCCATCCCTGGCCTCCATTTTAAACATAAATATTATTTAGGTTTTGAACTCGAAATGATCATTGCATTTCAAGATCGAATTTGCCCATTTCCATGAACAACATATTTATAACTGGTTAACTCTTTTAGCCCACATGGGCCCCTTGCATGAAATTTATCTGTACTGATACCAATTTCTGCACCAAGCCCAAACTCTCCCCCATCGTTAAACCGTGTACTTGCATTCACAATGACAGCAGACGAATCAACTGCATTCAGAAAATATTCGGACGCTTTTAAATTTCCGGTCACGATGGTATCGGTGTGTTGGGAACTATATTCATTAATGTGATTGACTGCTTCTTCAATGGAATCAACAATCTTGACAGATAAAATTAAATCAAGATATTCCGTTCGATAATCTTCTTCTGTTGCAGGATCACTATTTTTCAGGTACTTGCTGCTTCTTTCACAAGCTTTTAAAGTGACACCCTGCCCTGTTAATGCCTGTTCTGCTAAAGGTAGAAATTCTTCAGCAACGGCTGAATGAACCAACAACGTTTCCGCAGCATTACAGACTCCCGGGCGATGACATTTACTGTTCACGATAATATCGGCTGCCATCTTCAAGTCAGCAGCTTGATCAACATAGACATGGCAGATACCGTCAAAATGTTTGATCACCGGCATGGTTGCCTCTGAGGCGACTCTTTCAATTAAAGACTTGCCTCCTCTAGGAATTGTGACATCTATCTGTTCATTCAATTTCAAGAAATGCCCAACAGCTTCCCGATCAGTTGTATCAACCAATTGAACTGCATATTCAGGAAGCCCTGTTTCTTTCAACGCCTGTTTCAATATTGAGTGAAGTGCCTGATTACTGTGAAAGGCTTCTTTTCCTCCGCGAAGAATGACTGCATTTCCACTTTTAATACATAACGCTGCTGCATCCACGGTGACGTTGGGACGTGACTCATAAATAAAGAAAACAACTCCCAGCGGCACCTGCACTTTAGTAACAAGCAACCCGTTCGGACGAACAGAACTTTCAATCACTTCCCCCACAGGTTCCGGCAACATGATAATCTGCTCCAGAGCATTTGCGATGCCTTCCAAACGGTCGTCCGTCAGTTTCAACCGATCAATCGCTGCAGCGTTTAATCCGTAATCATCTGCCTTGTCGAGGTCTTTCTGGTTTTCAGTTTGTATTGCTTTTGAATTTGATAAAATCAGTTCCGCAGATTTCCTCAACCATGCATTTTTCTGCTCACCATTAACCAAAACCAACTCGCGTGAAGCTGCTTTCGCACGGTTTGCATACTGTTGAACATGTTCGATTAAATTGACCATTTTAATTAACTATTTTCCGAGTGCCTTGCCTGATAAATATGTACTTCTATCAATATAGAGAACAGAGAGTCTAATATGTTCCTTTCGCGATTAACAAAAAATCCATTTTCACATCACTCACTATCGCTGGAAGTATTGAACAAAGAGAGATTTATGTCAATGCAATCCACTCAATCTCCACTGAACTACTGATCCCCCTGAACCCTCTATTTTAATCAATATTGCCAGAAAGAATACAGTTGTGCGCGAAAATCCTGCCATTCTTCCTTTTTACCTTCCCCGTTTCCTTTCTTAACCAAATTTTCAGTCCAATCATCCATAGCCCTTAAACGATCCGCCATCACGTGAGCCATCCCAAAAGCGATCTTGTATGCTGCTTCCGGGCACTTTTCGAGAAGCATGTCATAATTTTCTTTAGTCAGGCTGAGGATATCCGCATTTTTAATTGCTTTCACGGATGCAGAATGGGGAGCTGGATGGAAAAAAGACATTTCCCCAAAGACAGAACCCGTTCCGATTTTCGCCAAGGAAAGATGCTCATTATTCTTGCCTGTTTTAAAAACTTCACACTCTCCCTGAACAATCATTCTTAAAGCCTGAGTTGATTCCCCTTGCTTAAGAATGCAATCGTCTTTCGTAAAAGTGGATCTTTCCATCAATAACAAAGTCTGTTCTCGTTCATCCAATGTCATATTTTCAAACAAAGGAGAGCGACTTGGTTTTTTGGGTTCAAGTGTCATCAATAATTCCTGTTATAAATTCGAATAGGAAATTCGGTTCCTTTTCATTTCGCTTGTAAAATTTCATTATAAGTTTAT
>JAJRVU010000509.1 GCA_024277145.1 Planctomycetota bacterium | reverse complement strand
TGTTGAGGTTATCAACCTGCCCTATTCAATTTATGAGGTGTCTTGGCCTTGGTAAGACACTGGCGAAATTGTTTACTCCAGAAGGATTACAAATGCCTCAATTCCGATGTCAATACGTGACTGTCCTGATATTAACAGCGGGACTTTTTTATCCGACCATCAATGTCTTGCGTGCAGCAGAAAACGTAAAACTGCAATCAGAAATTCTTGATTTGATTTTGAAGGAGAGTCCCAAACCAAAGTATGGTGTGCCTGTTCCTGAAAAAATCACCGGGCGAGTTCTGATGAAATCAAAAGGAGTTGTCTCAGGTATACCTGGTGTATCGGTCATGGATGGATATTCTGTGGTCAAAACAAACAAACAAGGATTTTATTTACTCACTCCTCACCCAGACGCAGTATTTGTTAATATCACTCGCCCTTCGGGATTTGACGTTAAAGGTGATTGGTATCAGCCGTTGGCTGAAAAAATTAATTTTCAGCTGAAGCCTTCACAAGATGATGAAAACGAATATATTTTCGTGCATGTAACCGACACACATATTTCTGAGGATCCTGTCTCTTTGGCAGGGTTGAGTCGGTTTGTGCAAGAAGTCAACAAAATTAATCCCAAGCCCCGATTTGTACTCAATAGTGGTGACCTTTTGAACCTGAGTAAAACTCTGGCAAGTTCCCCGGAGTCCGGTCGAGCGAGTTTTCGTAATTATGTCGGAATTATGAATCATTTATCCATGCCCCATTATAATGTTGCTGGAGACCACACCGACTCATCTTACCTCATTAAAGAGTTTCCGCGCGGGGACCATCGTTGTGGTAAGCCCTTATATTGGGAATTTCTCGGTCCACATTTCTTTTCTTTTGAATATGGCAAGATTCATTTTGTCTCAGTGGATTATGGATATCATCTCGGTCAGAAGCAACGTAAAGCCCCCCAATACCCTACCTACATGGTTCAACCAATGCACACGAAGTGGTTGAACGAGGATATGTCCTCTCGATCAAAAGGAACTTATGTTGTCACTTCATCAGAATATGATTTAATAAAACATTGTCCCGATTTTCTGACAATGGCAAAACAGCATGATATCAGGCTTCAACTAGTCGGCGACCACCATATTGTTGCTCACAAATCACGACCAGTTCCTTATCGAATCGGAGGTGCTCTGTCAGGTTGCTGGTGGAACCCCAAAGCCAATCAACTTTGTCCTGATCTTTCACCACAAGGATATGTGATTTACCGTGTGAATGGTGAAAAAATGGAACAGTTTTACAAAGGGCTAGGTCAGCGTATTGCATTTCAATCAGACCGTATCGGAGCCCCCTGGAAAGGAGAGGTCATACTGAAAGCTCATTTAGTTCAGCCTCAACCTAATGAAAAACTAGAGTACTCATTCAATGGAATGGACTGGATGGCGATTAAGGAAATAGCCAGACCATTTATTCGTGTTCTGTTTTCTGCAAAGATCGATTCTACTCAACTGGCTGAGGGACATCTCAAAATCAGTATTAGAAGCACCAGAACGAAGGAAGTTCAATCACGCAATTTTGTAGTCGTTAATGGCGGAATCTCTCCCAGAGCGAAAACAGAGGCAATCCTCAGTTTTAAAGTAGGCAAGCGTACCCATTTCATGAAGCCTGAAATCCTAACAGGCAAAGTTGCTGTTTTGTTTAATGGTGAAATCATAGGCGAGCTTACCGTTGAATTAGCTAGAAAATACGAATTTCGAATTAATCCTTCTCAGCTTGGTAAAGCGAATATACTCTCTTTTCATTTTACAAATGAAACAGATACTTTTTGCCTGAACAGTCCGGTTCTAAAGATTCAGGGAAAAGAAGTTCGAGATCCAAGAGACACTGCCATCAGAAAAGTGAAAACTGCACATTGGGGAGCCAAAGCAGTTGACTGGGGTGGATTTATTATTGGAAATGCTGAACCGCCGGACGAAACTCCATTTTACCGAAAACAAAATCAGTTCTGTTTTGTATTGGATCAAACGATGTAAGTAGCTGAAATATATTTTTGCCTGATTTTTTCTACTCACCAATATTAATAATGGGATTGCATTATTTGGGTTTGATTTTTCCAGCCTGAATATCATTAACCACCTCAGCCAGATTGACTGGGTCGTTTGAACTGATGACGTGTTCAATTCGACTTTCCGGGACATTCAATCGTTTCATGACATCCCGGGCTGTTTCCCAGAATTTTGCCCGTTTTTTTCCTTCAGCCAGATAAAGATTTGTGACCAGTTCACTCAACTTCTGGTGATCAATCTGTTCACGATTATCATAATATCGACTGATCACTTTTTTCTGATAACTACTGTAATCTTTAGCCATAATGACTCACTTTATTATTATTGATTATTTTTGATAAATGAAGATAGAAAAACTGAAGCTCTTTCGAGCTTATAAATGTCATGTGTCAAATTGTAATTTGCACGCTCGGTAACGTGCTGTTTATTCTGGGCGAAGTGGCTTTTATATATAGATGGTATTCTAACGCAATCAGTTCTTTTTGCGGGAGTAAAACGGAAGAGAAACAACTTTTGCAGCAATTCTTTTTCCTCGTATGTCTACTTCCAGATCTGTGCCGATATCAGAGAATTCTTTTTCGATATACCCCATCGCAATAGCTTTTTGAAGCGTGGGCGAGAATGTTCCCGATGTAATTTCACCAACCTGTTTGTCTTTATTCATGATGCTTGAACCTTCACGAGCAATTCTTTTTCCATCAAGCATTATTCCAACTCTTTTCTGCTGAATTCCTGTCTCATTCTTGATGGAGAGGAGAGCTTCTTTACCGATGAAATCGCCTGCTTTCAAGCGGATCCCGAAGGATAACCCTGCAGTCAATGGATCTCGATTTTCATCCATTTCATGTCCATATAAAGGCATGGCAGCTTCAAGCCTGAGTGTGTCTCTGCATCCTAAACCGGCTGCCTTAATATTGAAAGAACTTCCTTTTTCAATAAGTGTTTCCCAGAGTTCAAGGCCATGCTCATTTTCAATAATGATTTCAAAGCCATCCTCACCTGTGTAACCAGTTCTGGAAATCAAAACGGGATATCCAAGGATTGAGGAACTAACGGAGTAATAATATTTAATATCTTCAAGATTGAGATCCATCAAATTGGCTAACAATTTTTCTGCAGAAGGTCCCTGAAGTGCCAGCATGAAATGGCTGATTGTCTGGTCTTCAATCTTTACATCAAATTCAGATTGATGTTGTTGAACCCAATCCAGAATTTTGATTCGGTTTGATGCGTTGACGACCATCATGTAGCAATCTTCCAGGCGATAGACAAGAACATCATCCAGAATTCCCCCTTGATCGTTTGTTACGAGAGCGTATCGAATCTGTCCCGGTAAAATCGCAGTCACATCATTGGTAACGATTCTATCAATAAATGCACAAGCATCGTTTCCTGTGAATTTCAGTCTTCCCATATGGGCAATATCGAACAAGCCTACATAATTTCTGACAGCTTCATGCTCTTCGATAATCGAAGTATATTGCACCGGCATGGACCAGCCTGCAAAATCGACCATCCTGCCGCCATTGCCAACATGCCAGCCATTGCAAGCCGTTTTTAATAATTCGTCACTCATGAAATCCCTTTGGAATTAATCGTCAGTATCTACCCCAGAAATCGATAATGACATATCATAAGGGGTTTTGTAGATTATTCGAGCTAATGGAACAGACAATCTGAAAGAAATAAAAAAAGGAACCCCTTATGGGATCCCTTTCAAATATTTGATTCTGGAATATATCTCAGTCTTTTGAAAAGAGAATGGATTTCATGTATTCACGGTTTAAACGTGCAATATTTTCGACTGAAATCTCTTTCGGGCAAGCTGCTTCACATTCATAGGTATTGGTGCAGTTTCCGAATTTCTCTTCATCCATTTTGGCAACCATGCTGGCTGCTCGTTCTTTTCTTTCAACTTGTCCCTGCGGGAGTAATGCAAATTGAGAGACCTTTGCACTTACGAAAAGCATGGCAGAAGCATTCTTACACGCTGCAACACACGCTCCACATCCAATGCACGATGCAGCATCCATCGAAGTTTCTGCATCAGCTTTTGGGATAATCATTGCACTGGCATCTGCTGCCCCACCCGTTTGGACAGAGACATACCCACCTGCTGAAATAATCCGATCAAAGGATGATCGATCCACAACCAGATCTTTAATCACAGGAAAAGAAGAGGCTCTCCAGGGTTCAATGACAATGGTGTCGCCATTTTTAAATCGTCGCATATGAAGCTGGCAGGTGGTTGTTCCCTGATCAGGGCCATGCGCCTGACCATTGATAACAACTCCACAGGTTCCACAAATTCCCTCTCGGCAGTCATGGTCAAATGCAATCGGTTCTTCACCTGATGCAATTAACTGTTCGTTTAAAACGTCAATCATCTCCAGAAAAGACATATGGGTGGAAATGTCTTTCAGTTTATAAACTTTAAAACCACCTTTTGAATCAGTGCAAGCCTGTCTCCAGACCTTGAGCGTCAGATTAATCATATCGCTCATTATTTATAGCTCCTCGTTGTGAGTTTAACTTCTTCAAATTTAAGATCTTCTACGTGATGAGTCTCATCCTGATCTTCACCATTATATTCCCATGCTGCAACGTTACAGAAGTTTTCGTCATCCCGTTTTGCTTCATTATCATCTGTTTGAGATTCCAGTCGGAAATGACCGCCACAGGATTCTTTTCTCTCGAGTGCATCCTGTGCAAAGACCTGCCCCAGTTCAAGAAAATCAGCAAGTCTACCTGCATGTTCCAGATTCTGGTTAAAGCTTTCGCCAGAGCCCATTACTTTGACATCATCCCAGAAAACAGACCGGAGAT
>JAJRVU010000508.1 GCA_024277145.1 Planctomycetota bacterium | reverse complement strand
ACGGGATCAATATTGAAATTGATTCCATCAACAGAAGCATTCTCAGGAATTTCCTGGCAGGTGGTTGCATTCTTTCTAACCGGAACTTCCCTGCTTGTTTTAAGCCTGTCTCTTTTATCACGATGGTTGAACAATGATTCAACAGCTACTACAGGATTTCTTAACCATCGATCATTATTGGCGTTCAAAAATGCATCACGTAACAGTTCAAGAAGTGTTTATACGGTTGCATTGGTTGCATCAGCCACTTTTGTGATTGTGGCAGTGGCTGCAGGTCATCGAAACCCCGCGACGGAAACCCCCGAACTCAACTCCGGCAATGGCGGGTTCACTCTCGTTGCAGAATCTTCGGTTCCCATCCTGCAAAACATGAATACAGTAAAAGGGAGGGAAAAACTGAACCTGAATCAACTTTCCAAATTCAATCAACAGGATCAGAAAAATTCTTTTGAGGTGGTATCCTTTGGAATGAAGCCAGGGGAAAATGCAAGCTGTTTGAATATTTATCAGACCCGACTTCCCACAATTCTGGGCGTCCCCGATTCGTTTATTCAGCGTGGAGGATTCAAATTTGCAGACACACCAACCAATGAGCCGTGGAAACTTCTCCTGAAAAATAATGAAGATGGAACCATTCCTGTCCTCGGTGATATGAATACCCTGATGTACAGCTTGCATAAAGGAATCGGTGCGACGATACCCATCTCCGCAGAAGATCCTTCAAAGGGAATTCTCAAAGTGGAAGGAATGCTTGATGGGTCTATCTTTCAGGGAGTTCTTTTAATGTCCCAGCAGAATTTGAGAAAACTTTTTCCGGAACAGGCAGGTTATCAATATTTCCTGATTCAATCTGATGTCAGCGATATGAATGAAATATCATCCTTGTTGGAATCAGGACTGACAGAATATGGTTTTGATGCAGAACCGGTTTCTCAAAAACTTGCAGATTTTCTTTCGGTTAAGAATACTTATCTTTCCACTTTTCAAACAATTGGAGGCTTTGGCTTGTTTCTGGGAACGTTTGGTTTAGCGATCGTCATGATGCGCAATGTTCTGGAACGAAAAAAAGAACTTGCTTTAATGCGTTGCATCGGTTTTCGTTCCGGGCAATTAGCGAAACTGATTTTACAGGAAAACGGACTGCTCTTATTATGGGGGCTTGTCTCGGGAACAGTCGCTGCACTCCTTGCCATGTTACCGCACCTCATGTCGACAGGTGCTGATCTTCCCTGGCAATCGTTGTTTGGGACGTTGATATTCCTGTTTATCTTTGGAATGATTTCCGCGTTAGCTTCAGTATATCAAGCAATGAAAAGCCCTGTCATTCCTGCATTAAGGTCAGAGTAAACTCAAGGAAAACTTGAGAGCGGGACAGTCAAATCAACTATAGAAAACTACTCCAGAGGCCTGAAGAAGAATTTCAGGATGTGAAGAACTTCATCCTGGACCGTTTTGATTTGAAGCTTTGTTTTTTCAGAATTTGGAACAGGTGTTGAAAGCACATGGATCCCCTCACGTTCATAATATAGTTTCGTTCTTGCAATCGATTCAAAATTATTAACAAGCATGATCGTTTCAATATTATTATCCCGGATCAATTTTACCGTTGCACGAATTGTTTCCCGGAATGTTTCACTCTGGTTTTCAATCAGTATATCTTTGGGGGCAATCCCTAATTTGATTGCAAACCTTTTCATGATCTCTGCTTCAGCCTGATCCTCTATTTTTTGTCCGCTTGCAAAACAGAGTTTCTTCACCCGATTATCCTGGTAGAGCAGATGTCCCATTTTCACCCGCTGTTTAATCATATGCAAAGATGTTTTCCCTGAGGTGATTGTGCTGCCGGGAATAATTGCAAGGGTGGTCTCCTGTTGATGATTAACATGACCAACGCAATACATTAATGAAAGTGGAAACGTAATCAAACATAAAACAACCGTTATGCAAACGGTGAAAAAATTCCTGAAAACAGACCCCTGATTGTCAACAGAAATCATAATGCCAGGAAGGACAACAGTTAGCGAAGCTGCAATATGTAAAGAGAACGGAATTGGAAAATCGGTAAGAAAGGTTTTCTCTTTATAAAGCCGATAAAATTCATAGGAATCTTTGAGCGCTGCTGAGAAGAGGATCAGGACCAATATGAAAGTTATCCATCTTCTGAGGAAAGACATTTTCGGTAATAGAAAATAGCCGATTAGTTCAAACCCGGTCATCGCAAGAAACGCCCAGACCAATTCCGGCTTGATCGGTAACGGATGCATCCACCAGATGGAGGCATCTGGTCCCCGATGTTTTATTTCGCCATAAAGAAACAGGAGAATGGTCATTCCCAGAAAACAGGCAACGCTTCTTGAAACAGCCATCCAGACAGGCGCAACGATGACGCGAGGAGCTTTTTTTTCAGGCTCGGGACGACGCGAGCGAATTTTTCTCCGGGTATCCATACCTGCTCAAGCTTCTGGAACTGTTGTGAATTTTCCCTGAAACCTCTTAAATCGATGCTGTAAAAAGCTTATAACTCAAAACAGATTCCATTCCGAGGTTTCAGAATCAGTTAATAATTAATTGAGATTCTGTTCGTTTTCTGACTGCTGGGATGTTATCAGCTTTTGCCCCCTGTCGAGAAGCTCAGAAAGCTCTTTTTCACAAGCTGCAATGGAAATAGCTGCCTGTTCAAAATTTGTGTGCAGTGAAGCCTTTTTATAATCGTTTTGAAATTTACTGACAGCAGTACGAAATCGGCCCATTTTTTTTCCCAGCATTCGTAAATAATCAGCCGGGTCGTCAACTCGGGTTTCCAAAGCACAGGCCAAATCAAAAACGGATCGAGTGATTCCCATCAGTTCGGGAAAATCTTCCGCTTCATCACAATGTTTGATAAACGTTCTCACCATCCATGCATGGGAAACGATATCCTGGCATTTTTGTACAATTAATTCCGGTGTGAATTCAGTCATCTTCTGAACCATAATGAATTAAGGAATAGACATCATAATTGGAAAGTTTTTCTCTTCCTTCCAGAAAATCAAGCTCGATAAGAAACGTGCTTCCGACGACAATTGCTTCTGCTTTTTCTGCCATTTTGATACAAGCATCAATGGTTCCCCCGGTAGCAAGCAAGTCATCCACCATCAGAACTCGGTCCCCTGCCTGGATTGCATCGGTATGCATTTCGAGCGAGTCACTTCCATACTCCAATTCGTAGTGAAAAGAATGAGTATCAAACGGAAGTTTTCCCGGCTTCCTGATTGGAATGAACTGGGCTTTCAATTCGAGGGCAAGGGGAGCTGCAAAAATAAAACCCCGAGCTTCTGCAGAGAGAATTGCGTCTACATGTTTGTCTTT
>JAJRVU010000507.1 GCA_024277145.1 Planctomycetota bacterium | reverse complement strand
CGTGTGGTGGGAAAAAAAGGTACAGAAATATTTGTCAATTTTCTTCGTGTCCTTGCAAGGCATAGTCGGCTTGATTTGCTGCCCGCAATTCTTAAAGAGAGTCAGTTGATTCATGAAAAGAATTCAGGAAAGCAAAGAGTGAAAGTGACAAGCGCCAAAAAACTGAATGAAACTGAAATTAAAAACATTCAGGACAAACTGGCAGCTTCACTTCCATTTACCCCGATCATTATGCCTGAGGTGAACCCGGATTTAATTGGTGGAATTGTTATTCAAATTGGTGATAAAGTCTATGACAGTTCGCTTCGATCTCGCTTGAAGCAACTGAGAGATCGACTACGTCAGAGGAGCCTCAATGAAATTCAAAGCGGACGAGATCGCTTCTGTCATTCAGAAGGAAATTGAAGATTTTCGCGGCCAGATTGAAACCAACGAGGTTGGCCGTGTTTTAGAAGTCGGCGATGGTATCGCTCGATGTCATGGGCTGTCGTCAGCCATGGCTGGTGAAATGGTCGAGTTTTCCAATGGCTCTAACGGGCTGGTTTTTAACCTGGAAGAAAACTCGGTCGGTATCATTATTCTCGGCGAATATCTTACAATTTCTGAAGGTGACGAAGTTCGTACAACCGGAAAACTACTTTCCGTTCCTGTTGGTAAAAGTTTACTGGGTCGCGTTGTTGATCCATTGGGCAATCCACTTGATGGTAACGGCCCTGTGGTTACAGATGAAACACGACCGTTAGAAACTCTGGCGCCAGGTGTTGCTGCAAGGCAACCTGTGACGGAACCATTGCAAACTGGTATCAAGCCTATTGATGCAATGACACCTGTCGGGCGTGGTCAGCGGGAATTGATTATTGGTGACCGTAAAACTGGTAAAACAGCAATCGCCATTGATACAATTATCAACCAGAAAGATAGTGGCGTTATCTGCATTTATGTTGGATGCGGGCAACGTCAGAGTAATATTGTTAACGTGGTTGAAACACTCAAGGAACATGGCGCAATGGACTACACCATTGTGATCAGTGCTTCTGCAAGTGATCCTGCACCTTTACAATATATTGCTCCCTACGCTGGTGCTGCCATGGCAGAACACTTCATGTATCAGGGAAAACATACCCTGATTGTATATGATGATCTTTCAAAACAGGCAGTTGCTTATCGTCAGCTTTCATTGTTGATGAGACGACCTCCGGGACGTGAAGCATATCCGGGGGATATTTTCTACTGTCATAGTCGTCTTCTGGAACGATCAGCCAAGCTAAACGATGAACTTGGTGCTGGTTCCATGACTGCACTTCCAATTATTGAAACACAGGAAGGGGAAGTTTCTGCATACATCCCGACGAATGTGATTTCCATTACGGATGGTCAGATTTATCTTGAACCAGACCTCTTCTTTGCGGGTGTTCGACCTGCGATTAACGTTGGTATCAGTGTTTCTCGTGTGGGTGGTAATGCCCAGATTAAAGCGATGAAGAAAATTGCAGGTAGTTTGCGATTGGATCTTTCTTCCTTCCGTGAACTGGAAGCATTTGCTCAATTGGGAACAGATCTTGATAAAGCAACCCAGTCACAGTTGGATCGTGGATATCGAATGGTTGAAGTTTTGAAACAACGCCAGTACGAACCACTGCATGTTGTTGATCAGGTGATTTCCATTTATGCAGGAACCAAAGGGTACTTTGACACCATTCCAATCAATAAGGTTGCCAAGGTAGAAAAAGACCTTCTCCAGTTCATTCGAGAACAGAAATCAGAGGTTCGTAACACACTGAGTGATACGGAAACACTTTCTGAAGATATTGAAGAACAGTTGAAAAGTGCATTGAAAGAGTTTCTTGCTCAATGTGAAGACGTTGAAAAAGAAACTGAGTAATTCCAGAGTTAATCAGAAGTTAAAATCAGGTTGCTGAGAAATCGTTCTCAGCCATAGGATGTGTAACAGAAATGGCTAAAGCCCGAGCAATCATAAAACGACTCAAGGCAGTCAAGAATATTCGCAAAATCACTCGAACGATGGAGTTGATTGCGACTGCCCGTTTTAAGAAGGCAATGGATCGTGCTTCTGAAGCGACTGCTTACACTGAGAAAATTTCAGAAATCGTTTCCGATTTATCGCAGGCAGATTTGGAATTTTCTCACCCTTTGCTGGAAGCTCCCAAGTCTGAAGAGAATTGTATTTTACTTGTATTGTCATCCAATCGTGGGTTATGCGGCGGATACAATGCAAGTGTTTTACGAAATGCACAGATTCGGATTAAAGATGCCCGGAAGCAAGATCAAAATCTTTCTGTTGAAGTTGCAGGAAAAAGAGGAATCAGTTTCCTGAAGTTTCAAGGTGTGGAACTCGATCAGGTATACGAAAATTTTGATGATAGCCCGCAGTTTGATGAAGTAGAAGCAATTGCAGACCGGCTAATTGACCTGTACATCCAGAAAAAACTGGATCGGGTCGATATTGCTTACACAAGATTTAAATCTGTTTCCAGACAGGAAGCTGTATTGGAAACATTGCTTCCGATTGGCGATCTTTCAGAAAATTCTGAAGATGCTGATGAAAATAAAGCAGCTATTGATTACGAATTTCTTCCAACCGCACAGGAAATTCTGGAAGAACTTGTGCCAGCAGCTTTTAAGGCAAAACTGTTTAAGTGCTTTTTAGATGCAGCTGTGAGTGAACAGATTTCACGAATGGTTGCGATGAAAGGTGCGACGGAAAATGCTGATGAAATGATCACAGACCTTTCCCAGAAATACAACCGTGCAAGACAGACACAAATTACTTCCGAATTGAGTGAAATTATTGGTGGTACAGCTGCTTTGGAATAGAAATCTCAAAGTGACTGAATTTTAAATTGTTATAAAAAATCAAAAGATAATTTTTATTGTGAGTTATGAATGGTTATGACTCACCAAGAGAAAGCGGAAATATCGCAATGGCAGCAGCAGATACTTCTACAGAAAAAAACATAGGCCGGGTCACGCAGATCATTGGTTCTACATTCGATGTTGAATTTCCAGAAGATAAACTTCCTGAAATTTACAACGCGGTCATCATTGATACAAAAATCAACGATTTTCAAATTAAATTGACTGGAGAAGTCCAGCAGCATATCGGCGGTGGACGGGTTCGGTGCGTTGCTCTTGGATCAACAGATGGTATGGTTCGAGGAATGGACGCACTTGATACCGGACAGTCGGTTTCTGTTCCTGTTGGAAAAGGAACTCTTGGTCGGGTGTTTAATCTTCTAGGTGAACCAATTGACGGTCGAGGCGAAGTTCCTCATGAAGAACGTTGGCCAATTCACCGTGATCCACCAAAAATGAAAGACCTCAGTTCTAAAACGGAAGTTTTTGAAACCGGGATTAAAGTGATCGACTTGCTCACCCCGTTTGTTCGTGGTGGGAAGGCTGGTCTGTTCGGTGGAGCCGGTTTGGGAAAAACCGTGATCCTGACAGAATTGATTGCTCGTATCGCGAGTGCTCATGGTGGATATTCCGTTTTCGCAGGGGTTGGTGAAAGAACTCGTGAAGGAAACGATCTCTGGTTGGAAATGCAGGAAACAAAAATTGGTCAGACTGATCGATCTGTTATTGAACAAACCTGTATGGTCTTCGGCCAGATGAATGAACCTCCGGGAGCTCGTCTTCGTGTTGCTCTTTCAGCGCTGACGATGGCTGAATGGTTCCGTGACACAACGGGAACTGATACACTTTTGTTTGTCGATAACATTTTCCGATTCTCCCAGGCAGGAAGTGAAGTTTCTGCATTGTTAGGACGTATGCCTAGTGCTGTAGGATATCAGCCAACATTAGCTAACGAACTGGGTGAACTTCAGGAACGAATTACTTCAACAACTAAGGGGGCAATCACTTCCGTGCAGGCTGTTTATGTTCCTGCGGACGATCCAACTGACCCGGCACCTGCAACTGCATTTGCCCATTTGGACGCTTTCATTTATCTCGAAAGAAAGATTGCAGAAAAAGGTCTTTACCCTGCGATTGATCCACTCGCATCTTCCAGTCGACTTCTTGATCCTCAGTTTGTGGGCGAAAGACATTTTGCCTGTGCTCGTCGGGTTCAGCAGATTCTTCAACGTTATCGTGAATTGCAGGATATCATCGCGATTCTTGGTGTTGATGAATTGAGTGAAGAAGATAAACAGGTTGTGCATCGTGCTCGTCGAATTGAAAGATTCCTTTCCCAGCCATTCCTTGTTGCGGAAGTTTTCACCGGGAAAGCAGGAAAGATCACTCCACTTGATGAAACCATTGAAAGTTTTGAAGAAATTTGTGACGGCAAATGGGATCATCTTCCTGAAGCTGCCTTCATGTATGTTGGTGGTGTGAAGGAAGCGGAAGAGCAAGCTCAGAAAATGGCTGAAGAAGAAGAATAATTCTTCCGATAATTTCTGACCCTGCTGTTATAATACAAAATAATTTATCGTTTATTACTTAACATAATCAGGCTGAATCATGGCTTCTGCTGGTCGATTACAATTTGTTCTGGTGACCCCTGAAAAAACTTTAATTGATGAACCTGTTTTATCAATTCAGTTTCCGTTGTTTGATGGGCAAATCGGAATTCTTCCCAGCCGTGCACCAATGGTTGGCCGATTAGGTTGTGGAATCTTAAGTTTCACTACAGCTAAAGGCGATAATAAATCTTACTTCATTGATTCCGGTTTTGTCCAGGTGAAGGGGTCTGTTGTTTCCCTTCTCACCAATCGTGCATTCCTTCCTGAAGAAATTGATGCTTCAGAAGCAAAAAGCAAACTGGAAGAAGCTAATACCAGAGTGGCCCGAACTGAAGAAGAAGCCCTTTCGAAGCTTAAAGATCAGGAAAGTGCTCGCAAAATGATTCACATGAGCAAAAACTAATCACGATCTGTCATTCTGACCAAATCACATAAGATAGATAGCCGGAGTTTCTTAAGAGATTCCGGTTTTTTTGTTGCCTGCATGAAAATATTGCTCATGATAAGAGTGTGATTATCTTTCATTATCCACAGGCTGCTTATCTTTATAAGGTTTTTTTTCATGTCACCCGTTGTATATCAAATAGCAGCAGACATCGTTGTGGCAACTCATTTTGCATTTGCCAGTTTTGTCCTGTTTGGGCAGATTGTCATCCTGATTGGGTTATTTAAAAAATGGTCATGGATTCGTAATTTTAAATTCCGATTGCTTCATTTGCTTTGCATTCTATTTGTTGTCTGGGAATCGGTTAGCGGGATCACCTGTCCTTTAACCACCTGGGAACATGACCTGAGAATGAAAGCGGGTGAAACAACTTATGCGGGTGATTTTATCCCGAACCTGTTACATAATTTAATGTTCTTTAGTGCCAAGCCGTGGGTCTTTACCCTTTGTTATGTCCTGTTTGGTTCCGCGGTGTTATTGACTTTTATTTTCGCACCACCAAGAAAACCGTTTTCGAAACAAAAGAAATCAGTGAGCGAAGACGTTACCGATTAAATTAAGTATGGAAAATCGATTATCTTTTTATACATCCAACACCGTTGAAAGTTGAGACTGACTTCCAAAGAAGGAATCAATGTCATCGAGATTGGTTGACCTAGTTCCCGCTTCCAGTTGACTGTTCATCACACTGCTTTCAGAATCATCATGTTCCAGTCCAGCAGTGTGTCCCAGTTCATGCATTAAAACAGAAAGCAAATCTATCCTGTTTGTTGCATCGGAACTAATAGCTTGCAATTGCCCTGTTGGTTGGTCGTACTGGAATTCAGTATCATCATTTGGTGTGGAATCAACAAACCAGCCAAAGCCAGCTGCATCGACATCAATTACGATG
>JAJRVU010000506.1 GCA_024277145.1 Planctomycetota bacterium | reverse complement strand
CCACTACACGATCAATCAGGCCAAGTTGTTCATCCTGGCTTAAAATTCCTGATGTCAATAATTGATAAAAATCAGGAAATTCAGCAAGAATATCTTCCACGAAGGAAGTGAATTCTTCAACCAACTCAACTTCGTTATCTGTTTCTACAGCACTGATGAAAGCTTCCGCATAAACACGAGCAATTGCCTGTGCGCTGGGATCATCCATCACATTGGCATAAATTGCTTTTATCGTCTGCTTTTTATCCATCTGTACGGAATTCCAATTAATTCAACACTGTAAAACAAATTAGATTTTGTTGATTCAAAAATGAACCAACACAAATCAGGATGATTGTTCGCTAAACTGGGATAACGCTTCTTCGATCAAACGGTCTTGATCATCTCCAGTAATACTACGATTGAGAACACGTTCAGTTGCACCTGCAACCTGAGTGGTCATCACATCAAACAAATCTTTCAAAGCAGCGTCGCGAGCACGTTCAATTTCACTAATAGAACGTTTCTTGGCCGCTTCTGCATCTGCCTGAGCCTGTGCAAGAATTTCCTGCTTCGCATGATCTGCATCACGCCGAGCTTCATCAAGAATCTCACGCACTTCTGCCTGAACTGCACTGAGTTTTTCTTCGTGATCTGCCAACATTTTCTCAGCTTTGATTCGGGCATCATGGGCGTCAGCAATATTTTGCTGAATCCCGGATTCCCTTTTTTCAAGGCCGGAAATAATTGGGTTCCACGCAGTAGCCCTCAACACAAAAACAAACAGGATAAAAGAAACCGCTGACCATAAAGCCAGATCCCTCTTCCACTTGAGAGGAGGTCCGGTCTGATGATCGCCATGATCTTTATCGTGATTTTCTTCAGTGTGATGAGTTCCAGCTTTTGCAGAATCGTCAGCAGAAACCAGAGTATTGCCCCCGATGAGCGCAATACCCGACAATGCAATAACGAATGCAAGGAAAAATCGATGTAATGACATCGTGTCGATCCCATTCTTAATATAACCGGGAAGACTCATGAACAACCGAAGCAAACTTATTGCTTCAGCCGACTCATTCATCAACCGCTTAAAATCGAAAGAATTAAACTTACTGTGCTGCTTCAACAGGAGCATGGAAGTAATTTCCATTACTACCCATGCAGACAATCAACGCAAAGAAGGTCACACCTTCAATCAAAGCTGCAGCAATAATCATCGCAATCTGGATGTTACCCGCAACTTCTGGTTGACGTGCCATACTCTCAACAGCAGCAGAACCAATTTTACCAATACCGTACCCTGCACCAATAATGGTGATCGCAGCACCAATAGCTCCGGAGAAGTGAACTCCCCCAAAACCACCATCTGCAGCCATTGCTGGAGCAGATAACAACAAAAATACACCAAATGCGTAAGACGCAATTTTCAGATTGTAAGCCACTTCAAAGTCTCCTGAAGTTCGTCTGACTGAGACAAAAAATCTCTATTAACAATGCCTGGCTGCATTACTCACAACCAGAGAAACAAATATACTTTTATTAAACAGCATTCATTCATCAATGAGGATGAACAGCAGCTGAAATAAACAACGTTGCTAAAAATGAAAATACATAAGCCTGCAGAAACGCAACAAAGAGTTCCAGCAGACCAATCAACACCTGCCCTAAAATACTGGCAGGAGTAATGATATACCATAAGTTAGGATTAACCGCATCTGCACCGATCGCGATAAATCCTAAAATAACTGCAATCACGGTATGGCCAGCCATAATGTTCGCAAATAATCGAACAGCTAACACACCATGTTTAATAAACAGGCCAACCAGTTCGATAATCCAGATCATGGGAACCAGAACAATTTTCAAAATTGCCATTTTTCCCGGAATATCAATGGAAGGTGATAAAGACATCCAGAAGCCAACTGGCCCAGATGCCTGAGAACCAAAAATTACAACAGCCCCAAAAGCAGTCAGTGCCAAAGGTCCTGTGACATTAAGGTTACCCGTTGCTGAACCTAACCAGGGAATTGCCCCAAGAAGGTTACAGATTAATACATAAAAAAAACAGGACAAAACAAACGGAAGATATTGATCCGCAGGATGAACGGCTGAAACAGTAGTTGCGTCATCATGCCCATGATCATGTTCATCGTCATGATCGTGGTGTCCTTCACCAATAGTCGGTCGGACAACCTCGTCACGTACATAAAGAAGGATGGCTTCCCAGAAATTCCACCAGCGACCTTTAACAGGTTCTCCAGTGGCAATTCTTTTTGCAAGTCCTTTAAACACCAGCAAGCAGAAGACAAATGCGACAGCCTGAAGGACCATGAATTTTGATAACTGGAAGCCAAAAATACTTGGCAGATGCAGTTCGATACCAAAAGGCAATTCAAAGCCATTCGCATCATAGACATGGTGAAAAGGATTAGCTGCTGACATTAAGCTGAAGCCTCCTGCTGTGAACTAGATTCATTCTTGACAGCAACACAGGAATCCAATGAAACCTGACGATATACTAAAAACGTTTCGACTGATAAAAGAACCAGATAAAACGCAATCACCCAAACAGTAAAATCCCAAAAACCAAGTTTGGGAAGGAGTGCATTCACCATCAATATGCCAATAAGAACAAAAAGCATCCTGACGGTTGAACCACCAATAATTAATAACGTTGCCTGTTGGTCAGCCCTGCTCACAAATGAAGCCATCAGCGAAACAAGGATACCGGGGATAGTGCAAAGAACAGCTGCAATGGTTAACCCTTGCAAGCCATCAGCACCACCGGCCAAATATGCGGGATAGAGCAGCAGCAACCAAAGCCCAACAGCAGTTGCTGCAACAGCAAATGCTTGCTTTACAGGGTTTATCAAATTGGCTGACTTGTTCTGCACTTTTAATTCTCTGGTCCGAACTCGGATTTCTGTAAATGTCATTGAAACCTGCTCGTAAGATTATGCAGATTAAAAGACGTTTAATTGTTGAAAGTCGATCTATCGATCACAAACACTTAAGGCCTACCTGCCATCTTTTTTATCATCCTTGATTCTATCCTTCTCCTTTTGGTTCTCAGTTTTAACCAACTGAAGTAAATGAACCATTCCCGTTACAAAGCCAAGAACTACGCCAATAATGACAAGGCAGGGTTTTGTTCCCAACTGGCCATCAAGCCAGTATCCGAATGCTCCGGGGAGAGCCATTTCCAGTGATATTGTTGATGTCACAGAAACCCAATGGGCAGCTACAGACATCGGAGACTGGTTGTGGCTGGATGATTGATGCATGAAAAACATGCTCCGTATTAAAATGAACAGAAATTCATTAAATAATTTGGTCTCAGAAACTTCTACATTCCTGAATACATGTTTAAATCATGTCCATTCGGCGGTCAGTCTATTGGGTGAGGAATCTATTGTCAAAGCAGTTAGACATAACTTTTTATTTTTTTTAATAATGGGGAACCGATTCTCAATCGTGGAGGGAAGCATAAGAATTAAACCACTCACTTGCCTCCAGAATACATTCTTTCCGGCGACCGAAAGACCATCCAGCAAAACTCTTCAAGCAGGAAATGGGAATTCCTGGTGTTGAACGTACTTCATTTCACGAGAAACAATTAAATACCAGATGTCGAGAAAGATCATTTAGAAATAAATGAAAATAATATAACAATATATCCTTTTACAGCAAAAAGCCTTACAGTAAATGCCTATACATTAGATGCTAAATATTTATCTTTACAGGATTGAAATTCATCAGGTCATTTGCTAAAAATATCTCACACATGTCAGGGCAATATTCTTTTATTTCTTAATACCTGGCCGATTAAAAGTCATTCATGTCATATACGTACACTATCATCTCCTGATCTTTTTTCGGCAACTGGACATTTCTTCTCAATAAATCAGCCCTTGAATCGAACAACTCTATCATATGGAAACTTCTAGAAGAGATTCATCAGTTCCTACAAATGAGAATCACTTTATTGAGACCAAACGAAGCTGGATCGACTCTTACAGCTGTTTTTCCACTTCCAAGTGTGATTTTATCGAAAATTTAATCCACCAGACATTTTTCAACGTTATATACCCAACTCGCAATACATCTCTATCAATAACCTTATTAATCATAATTCAAGAATCAGCACGTCTCACCCCGAAACCAGAAAAATACGAGGGCTATTATGACTCCTATAGATTTGCATTCAAAAACACGTAAAGAACTTTCCAAGATGGCTCGTGATCGATCCATTCAGCGTTGGCACTCCATGAAAAAACAGGATCTGATCAACGCAATCATTGCGATAAACAAAAAGGAAAATCCTACAAGTTCTCCTGATCATAATGGGAACAAAACCAACCATAGCAACAATGGAAAGCGGTGGAATTCCCCTCAGCGAAAACAGATAACTCCACAGGTCACGAAAGTCAATCAATCAAAAACTCATTCCAGGCTGGCTGGAGGCGGAAAAGTTGATGAACTGCTTCTTCAGGTAGCAAGCCCTTCGTGGGTTAATATAAAATGGACTTTGACCACCGATATTCTTCAAAGAGCCAGTGCCTCATTGGGAAATAAATGGTATTCAGCCAAGCCGGTTCTCAGAATTTATGAAATCTCAAATGATAATTCCACTTCGGAAAATATTTTGAAACATGAAATAGAAATTCACGGAAATGCCAACCACTGGTATGTTTATATAGACCATGTTCCTGCAACAATTGTTGCGCATATCGGTTATCTTTCTGAACAGGGAAAGTTTTATATTCTTGCAAAGTCTGCCAGAACCGAAATAAAACAATCCATAATCAAGAATGAATCGACTGCGGAATCGATGTATACATCCCCTCTTGATAATGAGTCTGATTCCACTGAAAGCGATTTTAAGCTGGATGCGGAATTACTGTTAAAAGGTTCTGCGCATCCGAATGCAGAAATTGAACTGGAAGGAGACATCATCAAAGCTGATGATCAGGGGCTGTTTGAATTTCGCATGGAGTTACCCAACGGCCGGCAAGTGATCCCGGCTGTGATGATTGCACCTGATGGAGAAGCCCGAAGAACAATTGTTCTGGGTGTGGAAAGAAGTACAAAGGAACTGGAACCGGAACTGCTCTCGGAATCCTGATTGATTAGTTGTAATGTAGGGTCTGCTGTGCAGACCACTGAGTAAAGCTAACCTTACATCATTTCTGGTCTGCAAAGCAGACCCTACGATAATTGAAGATTGACGGAGCGTTTCAAGGTCTTCAACCCGTCAGGAATTTTCAACCATGGGCATAATACAGGCTTTTAATGGAAGCAATTTCCAGAGAAGCCAGGCAACAGGTCCTGCATAAAGCACGCTGTCAAGAAGATCAAGAAGACCACCAAATCCGGGTAATAAAGCTGCAGAGTCTTTTTGACCTAAGTCTCGTTTGATTAAAGACTCACAGAGATCCCCAATCAATCCGATGAGACCCAGAATCAATCCATAAATAATAGCGAGCGTTGTGGAACAAGGTTTCCAATCCGAATTAAACTGCTCTGGTGCATAATGAAGCCAGAGGCAGGCTCCCGCAGATGCACCAATCAGTGCCCCCCAGAATCCCATCCATGTTTTACCGGGACTTAATTTCGGAACCATCTTCTTTTTCCCGAATAATCGCCCCAATGTATAAGCGCCGATGTCCCCGCATTTGACTGAGATTACCAACGAACCCAGAACGAGATACCCTGCTTCTGCTGAAGCAATCCAGCGCAATTGGACGGTCATCGCCAACAGCACTCCAAGATAAGAAACAGTCATCAATTCCGAGCCGAGAGTTTCCATGCTTTTTCCCGGTT
>JAJRVU010000505.1 GCA_024277145.1 Planctomycetota bacterium | reverse complement strand
CCATCTTCTGCCTGAACTTTTTCCAAAGTTAGTTCGTGTCGCATCGGCTCATCTTCAACGCAATCTTCAAACAGGAAAGCATCTCGACAGGTGCTTAACCAATGCAAGCTGGCAGCGACGGTAATCGGGCTTGTGTAACAGTGGTTACAAGGGCGTGCGCCAATTTCCTGAATGCGCTGTTTGAGATAATTGGCTTCGGTAAATCCGTTTCGCGCCAGATCAACTTGATAAACATCTAATGCATGTTTATCAAGATAAGGACGGAAAGAATCTCGACCACATTCTTCTTCTCCTGCTGCGATTGGAACAGGAGAGCGATCTCTTAGCCAGGCGTAGCCATCAACATCATTAGGGTGAAGAGGTTCTTCCAGCCAGCCAATATTGTAATCAGAAAATGAATTTGCTCGTTGTAAAGCAGTCCGGGCATCCCAGACACATCCTGCATCAATCAAAAGTATTGCATCTTCGCCTAATCCTTCGCGTGCCCCTGCAACAAGTTCGATATCCATTTTTTCCGATTCCCCCATTGGCTCCCAGCCAAATTTGACGGCTGTATAACCTTCGTTAATCCATCTTTGTCCAATCTCACAGGTTTCCTGTCCATCTTTTCCAAACAGGATGGAGGCATAAGCTCGAAATTTGTCATGCTGTTTTCCTCCGAGAAGGCGATGGATCGGTTCGCCGTAATGTTTTCCTTTCAAATCCCACAAGGCCATATCAATGGCACTCATCGCAGTGATTGTGACTCCTGATTTTCCGAAGTACAAAGTCCGTCGATACATTTTCTGCCAGAGTCGTTCTGTTTCCAGAGGATTTTCTCCGATCAGAATTTCTCTTAAACCACAGGCAATATTGTGAGAAAAGGGTGCATCGATAACTGCTTTGACCACTTCCGGAGAAGAATCTGCCTCGCCGATTCCTTCCAGCCCGGTATCGGTAATCACGCGAACCAGAACTGAATCCTGACAACTAGCCGTTTTGTCAGTAACTGAATGCGACCGTAATACCTGACAGATAATTTGTTCGATTTTCATTGTTGTTATTTCACTGTTCTAATAATGTATTGTAAGTTTTAATGCGGGGGAAAATGTAATTTGAACTGCTTGCAGATTTTGTTAAGCAATAATATCTTTGACAACGCGTCCATGAACATCGGTTAAACGGAAGTCGCGTCCTGCATACCTGTAAGTCAGTTTTTCATGATCCAGTCCGAGTAAATGAAGCATGGTTGCATGGAGATCATGTACATGAACTTTGTTTTCTGCAGCTGCAAAACCACATTCATCCGTTGCGCCGTGCACGTGACCTCCTTTAACACCGCCTCCAGCCATCCACATGGAAAACCCGTAATGGTTATGGTCTCGTCCATCCATTGTTGGAAGTTCAGCGACAGGGGTTCTTCCAAACTCACCTCCCCATAATAGCAACGTTGAGTCAAGCAGTCCGCGTTGTTTCAGGTCGGTCATGAATGCAGCCATCGGCTGATCCCATTGATTGCAGAGACCTTTAATTGTTTTAACGAGATTACTATGGTTGTCCCATTCCTGTCCTCCGCTATGCCAAACTTGAATGAAGCGGACTCCCCGTTCCAATAATCTTCGGGTAATTAGAAGCTGTCTTCCCTGTAAACCATCTCCATACATTTCATGGATATGTTTTGGTTCCTTGCTGAGATCAAAAACATCAGAAGCTTCAAATTGCATTCGATAAGCTAATTCATAAGACTGAATCCTTGCTTCCAGCTGAGGATCCTGAATCCGCTTTTCCAAGTGTCGGCTATTGATTCGTTTTAGCAAATCCAACTGCTTTCTCTGGCGTGTTGGATTTTGTGGATTGCTGATGTTTTCAATTAATTGCGAAACTTCTTTTTTGCTTGAATCAATATGTGTTCCCTGAAACGAGCCGGGAAGAAATGCAGACCGCCAGTTTTTAGGACCGATCACCGGAAATCCATTCGGGCAGAGAACGACAAACCCCGGAAGGTTTTCGTTGATGGAACCCAATCCGTAATTGACCCATGATCCAAAACTGGGACGAGGTTGTGTATTGTCGCCACAATTCATGAGTAAGAGTGAAGGTTCATGATTCGGGATATCAGAGTGCATGGATCGGATCACACAGACATCGTCCATATGCTCTGCGAATTTTTGAAACAGTTCGCTCACTTCGGTTCCGCATTCGCCATATTTTTTAAACTTGAAAGGGGATCCAAATGCTCCAGCCGTTTTTCTTTCCGTAGGCAAAGTAGGGTTAGGCAGCGGTTTTCCGTTATACTTGTTCAAGATTGGTTTCGGGTCAAACGTATCAACGTGGGAAGGTCCGCCATTCATGAATAAATGAACAACCTGTTTTGCACTCGCTTTATGGTGCGTTTTTTTGTGAAGAATCTTTTCAGGATTATCTTTGGAGTCTTCTGCAGAGGAAAGATGAGCAAGCGCCAGCATTCCCATTCCCATTCCGGAACGGGTGAGCATTTCTCTTCTTGATATCGATTGAAATTCAGGATTCATAATTTTAAATACCTCAAACCGATTAATCTACAAATTGAAATTCATTGGAAATTAAAAGGACTTGTGCCATGTTCATCCAACTGGTTACTTTTGTTTTACCCGGATTTTGAAAATCTTTACCATAATTCCAAACCTGTTTTTTCAACTCTTTATTTCTGACAGGTTTTTCTTCTGTTCCCGTTGAGCTGATTTTTTGATTGAGTGAAATCATTTTTATTTCAGGCGACCAGACGAACGAGTCGTAACTGAGGTTGTCGTTAATATCAACAATAAAATCGATTGAGTCCCCTTTTTGTATTTCATATTTATCCTGATTGGTCTCCACTGATTTTTGATGCAAAGACCAGGGGCCAAGAATTTTCTGACGTGATGCAATGATCCGTGCGCGGATTCCATTTCCTTTTGGTTTTTCATGTTTCAAAATTCCCTTGATGGAAACAGTCATTGACTCGGGCGCAATCCATCGTAGCACTGCAACATGATTCATATCATTCCCGGGATGCCCGCCGGTTGAATTCAGAAAAATCCAGCCTAATTGTTTATCAGGCAATGTTTCACTTCCTTGAAACTGGTTTCCTGTCCAATGTGTTAATTCCGTAAATGACAGCAGCTTTTCTGTTTTAAGGTCATAGCTTCCAAAACCGTACTGCCATTGATTTTTGACGACTACTTCTTCTGGTACATAATCTGCTTGAAGATAGCTGAGCATCTCTGCTGTTTCAGAAAGGGTTGGTTTTCGAGCCAGAATATTTTGATAAAGGCTTTCAATTCCCTTAGCCGGATCTTCAAGTGATTCTGCTTTTTCAGCCAGTATTTTTGCACAGGAAAGAACCATCGGATGATTCATCAAAAAGAGTGTTTGTCCCGGAACAATTGTAGGCGTTCTGTCCCCGCTACTGACGTCAGGCGGAGGGAAATCAAAAGTTCGATAAATCCCCGGCACCTGTTGTCTGTCGAGGAATGTATAAAGTGTTCTTCTTTTATTGTTATCACTCATAATGCCTTTGACAGAAGGACCACCAATTTTTCTGTCAAGTTGATGAGAGACTGCTAGCAGGGAATCACGCATCGTTTCAAAATCCTGTCGTCTGCGATTCATCCGCCAACATAATCGGTTTTCAGGATCTCTTTTTTCTCCATCATTTCGGAAAAGACTTTGCTGGCGGTAAGTTGCAGATTCCATAATATAAAGATGTAAACGTTTGATGGACCAATTATGTTGCATAAACCAACTTGCAAGATGATCCAGAAGCAGTGGATGAGATGGTTTTGAACCTTGAATTCCAAAGTCACTGACAGTTCTGACGAGTC
This sequence comes from Planctomycetota bacterium, assembly GCA_024277145.1. Classification (GTDB taxonomy): domain Bacteria; phylum Planctomycetota; class Planctomycetia; order Planctomycetales; family Planctomycetaceae; genus JAJRVU01. Next base: position 18,093 of record JAJRVU010000505.1, on the reverse strand, counting down.
CCTGACCAAAATGTTGTTGCCAGACTCGGTTCACAATCACCCGTGCAGTTAAAGGATTATTCGGAGAGACAATTGCCTGCGCAAGTTCGAGACGACCACTTCCATTCTGGAATGGCTTATCGTGAACCTCTGTGAAAAATCGTATGTAGCGGCGTTCAACCTGTTGGGCAGGCTTCGCAGCATTTCCTCTTTTGAAGACGCGGGGTTCAATAATATCTTTTGCATCTTTTAAAACGAGCATCTGGGCAAGTTCCACGGGAGCATTCGCACGAATTTTATCGAGTGCTTGATTCAGTTCTTTCACTTTTTTCTGAGATTCCCGATCTGGGAACAGACCCAAAACACGAAAATAATGATAAGGAACTTTCAAAGGGGAACCGTAGCCTGAAACAACCTGCCTGAGTTCTTCTGAATCAGGATTTTTTACCGAAGTGATGTTGTTCGTTTCTGGTTTCTCTGATTGTGCTTGAAGCCATTGTGTCTGAGCAAGCTTAATTTCTTTTTCGTAAACCTGAACTACATCATCAAAAGATTTGAGATCAGCTGAGACTAGCTTAGTCCAGATAATCTGGTTGAACTTGGTTTTGCCTTCTCCGTTTTTGGTTTTCATCTCTTTAAGAATAATTTTGGCTTGTTTAGAAAAATCTTCTTTAGGGAGCTTGGCTAATACATTCCAGGGGAGAAATAGGGGAGACTTGTTTTTTTCGGAATCTGTTAAATATCGTTGCCAGATCAGGAGAAGTTCCGGGATCAAATCACCGTTGTCAACAATCACATCAAACATGACAGTGTTAGGACCACTTCTTTTTGACTGGGCTGCTTTAAGGTATTCTCCCAGTTTCTCAAGACCATCCTTCATAGTTTGGGAATATTTATTACGAAGGAACTGGTCAAGTTCAACAGCGGTCTTCTCTATTTTTTCCGCCTGTTTTTTGTGCTGTTCCGATAAATGGTTTCCCAACCTGAAAGGCATGTTTAATGGTTGAACCGAATTACGAAAAATACCATAAAGAGAATAATAATCCTCCATCGAGACCGGATCATATTTATGATCATGACAACGGGCGCAGCCAACGGTTAAGCCTAGCAACCCGCGTGAAACAACATCAATTCGATCAGACATGATATCATCAATGTCGTTTTTGAATCGTGCGCCTATGGTAATAAATCCTAAAGCTGCTTGTGATTCCTGAGGAATGCCTTCCAGTTGATCCGCTGCAATTTGTTCAAGAAGAAATTGGTTATAGGGTTTATCTTCATTAAAACTTTTGATGACATAATCTCTGTAGGTGAACCCATTTCGAAATATGGGCTTTTCAAAAAAGACGTACCCTTTGGTATCTGCATACCGCGCGAGGTCAAGCCAGTATCTTCCCCATCGTTCTCCGTAGTGAGGAGACTCCAGATAATGATTTATCAAATCAGTTGTTGAAGATATTTGAGGACTCTTTTGGTAATCGGTACTTTCCTTTAACGAGACAGGCAGGCCTGTGAGATCCCATTTTATCCTTTTAATAAGCGTTTCTTTGTCAGCTTCCGGGGAAGGGGAAAGCTGATTTATTTCCAGGCGTGCAAGAATAAAATGATCTATCGCATTATTTGGCCATGACTTCTTTTGAACATCGGGGATTTTCGGATTACTGATTTTTCGGAATGACCAATGTTGCCTGAATTTATCGACACTATTTTCTTCTTCATTTTTCAGGGATTCTGGCCAGACTGCGCCTTCTTTTATCCATTGAATCAGAACCTCAATTTCTTTTTTGGGGAGTTCCTCATCGGGAGGCATTTCAAATGATTCTCGATTAACCGATTCAATCAGCAGGCTTTTTTCCGGATGAAAAGGAACAATTGAAGGTCCACTTTCACCTCCTTTAAGAATTCGTTTTTTGGAATCGATTCTTAATTCTGCATGTTGCTTTTTCTTTCCATGACAGGAAAAACAACGTTTTACTAATATTGGCCGAACCTGGTTTTCAAAGAAGATAATCTGTTCGGACTGCTTCCTGCTATCTTCAGCCTGAACCTCATTTATGAATTGAACAAGGCATAAGCAAATTGAAAATTGGATCAGGATCGACTTCATTTTTAACTCGTGGTGTAGCAGGTGAAAATAGTTTTCTATCGAATATGGTTTTCCAGACATTCAATGGCAAGGTCTCGGTCCCCCTTTCGCAACGCACTGATAAGGGGGAGATGTTCTTCATACACATGAATTGGTTTTTCGTATTCCAAATGAGATTCACGGAAATGACGACGGACCCGCGCAACAATGGAAGACCAGATTGCCAACAAGTCAGGCGAGTTTGCTCGTTCAACCCAGAGACGATGAAAGGCAATATCCATTTCCGAAATTGTTGCAAAATCTTTTTCAAGACAAGCAGTTTTCATTCGGTCTAATATTCTTTCCCATCGGGAAAAATCTTCTTCAGTCAGGTTATCGTAAAATAGTTTAATCGCATAAGTTTCAATGGTTCTTCGTAATGGAATAATCAGTTCCTGGATTTCATCAGATGCAGATTGAGAAACCTGTGCACCACGATTCCGATCCGTATCAACAATTCCTTCCCAGGAAAGTTGCCTGAGTGCTTCTCGAATAGGTCCTCGGCTTACAGAAAAACGTTCTGCCAACTCCATTTCTCGAAGACGTTCCCCTTCTGCAATTCGTCCTGCAAAAATATCTTCCCTCAGGCGTTCGACGATCTGTTCGCCTAATCCTCTGACTAATTGTGGTTCCATGTGTTATTGTCTTTCAGGAAAACAAAATGGTTCTTATCTTTTGAGTTAATTATTAAATGTTAAATGAATATTGTTAACAATCTACATTTAATGAGTGTGAAATTCAAGCTTGAGTAAATAACTGACTCTTAAAATGATGTAACACGAAAATATACAATGGGTTACGAGAATAATGTGCTTGTCTGATTGACTGGGTTTCAAAAAGAAAACACTCATAAAATTAGCGAGTGCCTGGATAAGGGCTTAGAATAAGGGTGGGTCAATTGTTATTATGTCGTTCCGATTGAAATTTTACTGTGCATGATGCCCACGGAGAACATGACTCTTATTTGAATTTGTTGTTTAATAGGAACCACAACAGTTCGAATAAAATACTTTAAGATTGATTTACACCCGATGAAGCTTCCCGAATTTTTTATTGTTGGTTCACCCAAATGTGGTACCAGTGCGATGTTTGCTTACCTCTCAGAACATCCTGATATTTTCATGCCTGCGTTTAAAGAGCCCCATTACTATGGCAGCGATTTAAAGTGGGCGGATGAATACCCAAGCATATCTGTCAGAAATACAGAAGACTTCCATAAGCAGTTTGAAGATGCAAAACCGGAACAGAAAGTTGGCGAAGGTTCTATCTGGTATCTCTGGTCAAAAAAAGCAGCTACTGAAATTTATGAGGCATGTCCGCACGCCAAACATATTATCATGCTCAGAAACCCTGTTGAAATGATGTATTCATTACATAATAATTTTATCATTTCACATAACGAAGACATCGAAATATTTGAGGATGCTCTTGATGCTGAAGAAGATCGGGCAAAAGGGAATCGCATTCCGGACTCTGCCTGGTTTCCTGAAGCATTGCAATATAGAAAAGTCTGTCACTATTCAGAACAGATTGAGAGATACATCAACGTTTTTGGAAAAGAGAATATCCTGGTTCTTCTTTTTGATGACTTTATAAAAGAAACACCAGAAATTTATAAAAAAACGCTCCAATTTCTGGATGTCCGGGATGATTTTGTTCCCGATTTTAAACAAGTCAATGTGGCGAAAGGATTCCGGAGCAAAACTTTGCATAACCTCCTCGGGAAACCGCCCAAATCTTTTAAATGGGCAGTGAAGAAAATTCTTCCGCAAAAAATCAGGCCTGTTGTTGCAAGTCTTTTAAAAACTGCAAATAAAACAATTGCAACAAAGCAACCTATTAATGAAGAAACCCGAAAAAAGATTAACCAGGAATTTCTCCCGGAATTCGACCGACTCAGTAAATTGCTTGATAGAGATTTATCCTGCTGGTCTTGTTAAGTCTTCAAAGAATCCCCTGCCAGGGTTCGTTTATTTATCTTCCGGTTCCGATGCAGGAGAATCATTTTTTTCTTCTGCTTCTTCTACTTCCTTTTTTTCTTCTTTGGGAACCGGTTTGAAAATGAGCTTTCCTTCTACAGGGATAGAGTTTGCTTGCAGGACTTCTCCAGTTTTTTCATCCTGAATAAAAGCAATAAATTTCATATGGTTGAATTCCAGCGGAACTTCGCCAAAACTGATTCCCATACCTTCTGCATAGTTCGACAGGTAATTTTCAAGGCTATTTTTAAGTTGTCCTAAAGAAATGGTATCAGAATATTTGAGTTTTCCATCGATTGGAGAAATTCCCTCAATTCCGCCGGGCATTTCTCGAACAGTCATATGATGAACCCGAATACCGTTACGGACGGCCAAGTCAATTTCACTTTCTGCCAAAGCCATTCGCAACCTGTAAGATTCAGGAATTTCTTTTAATCCTTTAACTTCAACAGAGAGATTCAGGTTGCCATCGTTTGCGGTGGCTTTCAATTCGATTTTGATATCCGTTTTTTCTTTGAGTACGGGATTAATAAGTTTTTGTATCGATTCATAGATTTCCACAGCTTGGGGAAGTCCCGATGCAACGCCTCGAACTTGCTTACCATTGATGATCACAGTTGGTGTTCCCCTTGCTCCGTATTGAGAAAACCGAGCTTCTGTATCACTACTTGCGAGTGTGTCTGGTCCGGGAATATGTTGATGATAAGTCAGTTGTATCAATTCGGTTTCAGCATACTTTTTTATTAATCCGGAAAGTGCAATGTCAGCTCCTACGCAGGGAGGGCACATGCCACCTGTGAAAAATTCCATCAGGACTCGCCTGTTTCCTTCTTCTGGCTTACGAGGTGGAAATTCTTCTTTTACAAAATCAGTAATTTTATCTTTGTAAACCTTATTAATAAACTCTTCCAGTCCATCAGATGAGCCATTGTTTTTTTCTTTCCACAATCGTGTTAACGTTTCCATAGAGGACGGCGATTCAGTAGATGAATCACTTTGCATTTGTTGTAGCATTCGTTCTAAATTTGGAAAAGAAACAATTTTTGCATAGGTTTCCATTGCCTGATCAATGTTTCCATTTTCCTGATCAAATGAAGCAAGTGTGGAAAGAATAAGCGGATTAAAAGGGTCATCTTTTTGAAGGTCTTTCAATTGGATAATCGCTTTTTCCCGGACGTCTCCTTTTCCATTCACTGCATCATCCAGAACAATGGAATGAGTAGCCTGTTTGGTAGCACGGTTTAATAGTTCTTCCCAGAGGAATTTGCTTTGATCATCAAATAAGGATTTTGCTTCTTTTGAAAATTTCAGCGCCAGCCTTGGTGAATTGTCCGAATTCAATAATGCAAAAATCGAATTAATCCTGGCCATGACGCCAAGTAATTTTCCCCATTTATCAGATTTTGCGATATAGGATCGAATCAGTTTTTCAACTTCGTCGTCATTCAGGTTATTCTTTTTAGAAATTTCAATTAATTTTAAACTGGCATGAAGTGCAATAGCACTATCTGAATGTTCGTCTATAAACTTCTGGAGAGATTCAAAAGGGTTGTCCGATGAAACTGCAGAAACATAAAGTTCCCTGTACTCAGCAGGAACAGGTTTGAGACCTTCAAGTGATTCGACTTCTGTTGGAACCATTTCTGCTGGAAGACAGCTTCCATTTTGAAGTGAAAATGTTCCTGTTCCTTTGACGATATTTCCCAATTGTTTTCCTGAAAAAATAAACTTTCCATCTCCTGCATCAAATGTAATCAGAACTTCACTTTTTTTTGCCCAGGATGCATCCGGCTTGGATGGGGGAAAAGAGGAATGAATGTCCAGAACGGAAACTTTGAATTCATCAGAGTCTGTTGCTTTTTTAATTTCAATCAAAGCAACAGGAAGGGAGATCAAACGTTGATACATAGAAAGAACCCATCTTCCTTCAAGAGTTTCCCTCTTAATCTCTGCGGGAACCTCAGGCGCTTTTTCTGATTCTTCAGTAGATGTTTTTGATGCCGTTTTTTCAGATGACTCTTTTGTGTTGGATTCAGACGTATCAGGTTCAGAAGCGACTTCTTTTGTCTGGGAATCCGATTTTTCCGTTGACCCCGCTTCCGGCATGGATGATTGAGAACAGGAGCTAATTAGAAAAAAACTGAAAAACAGGAAAGTGTTTAATCGCATCAAATGGATCCTTATCAATTATCTATGAAAATTTATCCCAAAAACATTGTTCGAGAATTTTGGAATAGGCTAGCACTCTGGAAGCCGGGATTTTATGTCAGGCAGGTTTTCTGTGCAACACCCATTATAAAACTGACATGAATTTGTATTAGGCAGTCTTCAAAACAGGATTACATCGAGGGAGTTAGGTTTCTATTATTCAAATAACATCAATCAACAGTCCGAAAAATCGTAAAAAGTATTCTTAAACCGTTAAAAGATGAATCATAAACCCTACCCATAATAGGTCTTTTTCGGTTTCAATACAAACTGTTACCGGATGCAGATAATCCAATTTTGGCAATTAACTGACAAAAGAATGTATGGAGATTCACAAAGAACTCAGGAATTAATGCAAATTGCCATTGTGAAGGGCAGAGGAAATCAGAATTCCGTCAACGCCGGAGGATTGAGCCAATAAAACATCAGAGGGCTGCTGAATTCCCCCTCCTGTAATTATTTGATTTTCTTTTGAAAGAGTTTTCACCTGCTGACACAATTCAAGCGTGCTTAAACCGTTTCCCATTCCAACCTGTTTCAAATCAAGAATAATAAAAGAGGAAAGACCAACGCTCATGCACTCTTTAATAATTTGGATCGGTTTTTTTTCTTTCCATTCTTGCCATTGAGAGATCGGGTGATGATCCATTAAATCCAAACTGAAAACCAGTTGATCAACAGGAATGATCTTGATTGCTTCTGAAAGAAAATCAGGATCAGGAATCGTTTCCATACCAGCAACCAGTTTTTGCACTCCCAGATCATACAAAGTTTTAATCTGTTCAACTTCCCTGAGACCTGCATCCACTAACAGTTCAAAACCATCAGCAAGAAGTTTTCGGATTGAAGAATAATCATAATTCCTGAACTGGATAGCATCCAAATCAGCAACATAAATTTCATTAAATGAATAATGGTCCCGAAAAGCATTTGCAACTTTTAACGGATCAGAGCTATTCACCAGTTTGCTTTGAACAGGTTGATATTCATCTCTTTTTCCTGCAACTCCATGGACAACCGTTTTATTAAGCAGATCCAGAACTGGTATGATATGTGGCATTTTATTTTTTATCTGAATGCAGGTATTGATTGGTAAATTGTTGATTCATCTCTTTAAGAATTTGTTGTCTTAGTTGAGAACTTAAAAGCGTGAAATGATCCTTGCCCGGGAAAATCTGGACCTCCGCATCACTCTTCATTTTTTTTAACGACTCTTTCAATAATATTGTTGCCCCTTCCAGATAGAAAGTATCCAAATCACCCATATAAATATGGATCTTACCTTTGAGTTTCGTTTTCAGAAGTTCAGGATTGCTGGTGAGTATCCGCTGGATGTCATATTTTTTCCAGGCTTCTGCAACACGAAGATTTATTTGACCCGTTGACCGATTCCAAAGTCGTTCCGGGGTTCCATCTTTTCCTCTCGGGCTGAAGACCGCTTCAAAACTGATTAATTGACCGCCATACCCCAGTACATTTTCCATATCAGAAAAACTTTGATACCAGATGACTGGAGTATTTCCACGTCTGGCAAGGGGTCTTTTTTCTCCATTTTGATCTTTGAACATGTTTTCTTCAGGAGAATAAATATTAATTTTCTGGAAGTCACGGAAATCCACAGGGTCAGGTGATGTACTCCAGGTTCCCCCAAAGAATTCCGGGTAAGTTATCTGCAACCATAAACTGCTCCAACCTCCTGAGGAATGTCCTGTCAGGAATCGTGCACGTGAATCAGCGATTACGCGATGCTTTTTTTCCAAAGCTGGTATGAATTCTTTCGTGAATGCTTTCCCCACAGGTCCGTTCGTCGCAGAATCAGCAAAAACATGATGACCGTATTGACAGGATGGATCAAGAATGACGCGAATGAATTTGATTTCCTGATCTTGTGGTGGCGTTTGCGACTGACCCATAAAATGAGTTCCGCCAAAACCGGGAATAAAATAAATGACAGGATATTTTTTTTGGGTGTTGCGATAATACTCGTTCGGAAAAATAACGGCCCCTTGAAGATAAACATCTCGACCATGAAAATCACTTAACAGTTTTGACCGATGCCTGAACTGTTTACTCCATTGACTATCCTGGAAGTGAGAGCTTTTAACAATTTGATCCACGGTGAGAATATTTTCGGTGAGAATGGATTCGGTATTGGCATCGGTCAGTTGAATTGGTTGGCTGAATCCATTCCCTGCACCGGTTCCCCATTTTCTAGTATAGGGATTCAACCTGATCACCGCTTGTACCCGGTAACCGGAAAAATTTAACTCGTTGATAGGAGAAGGGAATGACCGACATTGTTCCGGATCAGAAGAAGAAAAGAGAACGTTCTGTTCTGGTTTGAGAGATTTCACATCTTTTGAAAGAATGATTTCCGGGTGGAACCAGTCCGGACCAAATCTTGGTTGTTGTTTTTTTTTACTAAAAAAAAGATAGACTCTTCCAGAGAATGGTTTGGGATGAATTTCTTTTGCAAAGCGAACGCGAAAATTCCAGTCAGAAGCTTGACTTTGGTTTGGGAAAAAAAAGATCGCAATCAGCAGAAGCATCAAAGGAAAAACTTTCCACGAATACCTTTTTCTAAAATGCAAACAGGCATTTATACGCAAACAGGAATCTTCAGAAAACATTCCTTTTCTCATCTCTTTAATCCTCTGGTCAGGGCTTGTGAAATTCAATCTGGGCAATTTGGTGTTTCAATAAAATTAACCACTTTGTGTTTTTGGGGCATTATTCCTTTAGATGCGAACCCTTCGCAACCGAAATATGAATAAACGAACTATTCGTATGCAAAGAGTTTGGATACTCGCGCAACAAATTCAACTTAATCCATTCCGGATATCAAGTGGAAATTAGGAAGATTCATGGAAGAAAAAATTACGCAAGACCTTTCATTAGAAGAAGTTAAAGGCATTCAGGATGTCTTGGTCAACAACGCTCCTTCAATTGTTCCGGCCATCGCAACGCCTGATCAGATTACCGATTCAGTAGAAACCTGTTCAGATCAGGCAAGCGAAATTGTCTCAAGTATTCTCAAAGCTGCTCATAGGTTACGTGGAATTTTGAACAGCTATTATGCTGAGTTCGGGCTGACTGATATTCGATTTGCTGTTTTGCAGATCATTAAAAAAGCAGATATCAATGGCTGCACGCAGTCAGAATTGGCGGAACAACTTCAGCAGTCTGAGTCATCCATCAGCACTTTAGTTGATCGCATGAGAAACAGTGATCTCATTTATCGCCTTCGTTCCAAATCAGACCGGCGTAAAAGGGTTCTCATTTTATCCGATCAAGGTCGCATCATTCTGGATAAAGTAGAAGCATGCCATGATGAGTGTATGGATAAACTTCTCAAACCGTTTCAGGAAGATCAAAAAATAGAACTTGCAACATTGCTTGAAAAGCTTGTTAAACATCTGACGTTCCGTAATGGACAACCTGATGAAGATGTTAAAGCAACTCTGGAACTTTCCGATTCAATAAAGACAGAGACAGAATCAGAAGAAACAAAATCATCTGCTGCTTGAGTTAGCAATCTCGAATCATCATCACCTGGATCAATTATTTATTCATCATTGAAAGAAGAGATCATCATTTATTCCTGATGAACTTTTTATATATGAAATATCATACCGGAACAAAATTTCGAATTCAGAAATTCATCCTTTGCATGTTGATCGGATTTGTCCTGATCTCTGCAAATGGTTGTTCACGTATTTTCTGGCGAAAACAGGCTGATAAGGATACCTATAATATCTTGTCAGAAAAACTGAATGATCCTCGCTGGGCTGTTCCACGGGTGGACATTACACCTGATCAAAGAAGCCGATTTTTTGATCCGTATGATCCTGATAAACCGCCATTACCACCTGATGATCCTGCAGCTAATGAATACATGCACCGTGTTGCGGGAATGAAAAGCTATAAAAGTTGGCACAAATTCGGGCAAACTTTCTCAGCAGAAAATCCGGAATGGTTAAGTCCGTTTGATTTATCGGAAGAAAATTATGAGGAAGATTCAGACGCGCAGCCTGAAATTAAAAACATGACTCTTTCCCAGGCAGTGGAACTAGCTTCCATTCACAGCAGGGAATACCAGTTAGAAATTGAAGACCTTTACTTAGCTGCTCTCTCTTTAACGTTTGATCGGTTTCGATTCGCAGTGAGATATTTAGGTGCAGGGGGGGAACCTTCTTCCAGCCTGACGCACACATCTGTTCCTGATGGTGAAAATTCACTGGCTTTAAATAATCGGTTTGGCATCAGTCGGCTGCTTCCAACAGGCGGGCAGTGGATTGTCGAGATGACCAATAATACCTTGTGGTTTTTTTCAGGCGAAAACACGACTTCTACTGCAAGTGTGATTTCCTATTCCCTCGTCCAACCATTACTGATGGGGGCAGGAAGAAAAGTTGTTTTAGAGAGTTTAACGTTGCAGGAACGGACGGTTCTGTATGAGACCCGGAACCTTGCACGTTTTCGCAAAATATTTTTCACTTCCATCGTTTCCAGTTATCTCAATATCCTCCAGAACAGGCAAGCGGTAAGTAATAGGGAAAATAATATCCAGCTTACTGAGCAACAATTGGACCGTCTGGTTGTTAGATCATCTCAAAAAGTCCCAAGCCGGGAATCATTGCTTAAGCTTCCCAAAGATATCGTTTTTCCTGAATCCATTTCAAACCAGGTGAAATATGACTCGCGTACAAAACTACTGGAATGGGAGGGTGAAATGACGGATGAACAGGAAGAAGCTTTAAGAAATGCAAGTCAGGATCTTCAATACCAGATTGCGGTGAGTGCTATTATTGACAGCCAGAATATCGAAAGCAATCCATTAGATGTTATTCAATTGGAATCCAGGCTTGCAACATCCAAGAATGATCTTGAACGGGCCAGACAGCAATTTTCCAATTCTCTTGACCAATTCAATATCCAATTAGGTTTGCCGACCGATTTTGTAATTAGTATTGATGATTTCCTGTTAAAACAGTTTGTTTTGATTGATCCTGAATTAAGAGAAATTTCGGATGCACTTGATGCATTAGTGGAACATACATTTGATTTACAAGAAAACCCTGAGCATGAAAAAATTCTTTCTGCATTGGAACGATTTAAAAAAGGAGAGATCAAAAAGAAATTAGAATCAAGTACAATCAAGCTTGTTCATGATGATCTGAAAAAGATTAAAAAGAAGATTGAACAACGCAAAAATAAGGAACAGACAGATCCTTATTTGGATCGAGTGATTGAGGATGTAGAAAATGATACGAAAAAGATTAATCAAGCACAAAAGGATATCGAATTAAAACTTCGCAGTCTTGAAAACATCAAAGAGATTATGCAGAAGAAAAAGTATTCACCTGATGATCTTTCTGGCATCGGGAAAAAAGTGAATGAGTATCGGCAGGATTTACTTTACTTATCACAAACTCTTCAAGTCATTCAGGTTGGACTAAGAGTCGAGCTTATTGATTTGCAACCTTATCCCTATTCCATGAAAGAATCTGTAGAAATTGGTTTAGAGGAAAGACTTGATTTGATGAATGCACGTGCAAACATGATGGATGCACGTCGGAATATGGAAGTTGTTGCAAACAGGCTTGAAAGTGTCCTTGATATTAGAGTCGAGGGAGACATTCGTACATCGGAGAAGAATAATCCGCTTGATTTTCGGGGAGATAACAGTAGTTTTCGCGCAGGGATCAGTTTTACTGCTCCTCTTGATCAGGTTGCTGAGCGGAATAACTACCGAAGGGCAATCATCACGTTTCAGAGAGCAAAAAGAGACTTTATAGCCCTTGAAGACACGATTAAGCGTCAAATTCGGGAAAATCATCGAAATTTATTCGTTTCTGAAAAGAATTTCGAAACTACTAGGCAGGCTGTGAGGATAAATGCATTACAGTATGATCTTGCTGTAGAGAATGCTAATGATCCAACAAATACCAGTGATCAGGGACTGAACATTTTGAACGCCTTAACTGATGTTTTAAATGCACAGGACCAGTTGATTTCGATTTGGGTAAGTTACGAGCAAAGCCGGCTTAACATCTATCGAGACATGGGTATGATGGAAGTAGACGAAATGGGTTTATGGAACGACCCGTTTTATCAAAAATTATCCGAACGAAGTGCAACCCATAATGAAACATTCCTCACCACAGGCTCCTCAAATGAATCCATCGGTGCAAAATCCAGAGGAACGCTCCGAAGCGGAAACGACATCGAAGAAGAAATTGGAAACTTCGATGAAGCAGGGCTCCGAGAAAGCTTCCAGCTTACAGGAGGAAGTTTCCCAGAAAAAAAAACAGCAGGGGAAAAAATCGAGATGGAAATTATTCTTGATGCTGGTGGTGATAGCAGGAATTAGCCTCGCTCTTCTCCCCGAGTCTTACCGATCGAAAATCGGCGAAATATTTGGATCTTCTGCTGCCAACTCAGAAATTGATTTGTCTGGTGTTGTCACGGAAGTTGTCAAAAAAGGCCCCTTTAAAATTACCATCACGGAACGTGGTGAACTCGATAGCATGAGTAATGCCTCTCTTGCAAGTAGTGTCAGGGGAACTACAAAAATTATCTCCATTGTTCCGGAAGGAACAATCGTGAAAAAAGGTGACACTGTTTGCGAATTGGATTCTTCTTCTCTTGTTGATAAAAGACAGGAGCAGGAAATTAAACTGACCAATGCAGTGGCTGACCTTGAGAAGAGCAAGGGGAGTGTTGAAATTCAGATCACTCAAAATGAAAGCGATCTTGCCAAAGCAACACTTGAACTAAAACTGGCAGAACTCGATCTCAAAAAATATGAATTAGGAGAATCAAAGCTCGAAAAAAATGAGTTAAATAGCACAATCACAATTGCTCAGGAAAAATTGACCCAGGCAACAGAAAATTATAATTTTGCAAAACGGGTTGCAAAAAAAGGGTATAAAACCCCAGCGGAAGTAGAAATCTTAAGAATTACTGTCAATGATGAACGTCTTAAGCTGGAAATTGCTAAAGAAAAACTGAAGGTGATGGAGGATTATACGTACGATAGAACAATGTTGGAACTGAAAGAAAATTTTGAAGAAGCGGGTCGAGAGATTGTAAGAGTGAAACGGTCAGGCCTGACTACTCTTGCACAGTTTAAAGCGGAATTAAAAGCTAATAAATTGACAATACAGGTTAAAGAAGCAGAATTGAATAAATTGAAAGAGCAGATTACTGCTTGCACATTACTTGCTCCTCAGGATGGAGAGGTCGTTTACTCACGAGAAAACAGGAGACGAAGAGAGTCTGAAGTGATTGCAGCAGGAACTTCAGTCTGGGAGCGTCAGGTCATTCTCAATATTCCTGATTTGACCAAAATGAAAGTTGATACATTTATTCATGAATCGAGGATCAGCGTCCTGAAAAAAGGCCTGCCTGTCTTTATTAAAATATCTTCAGCGCCCGATGTAATCTTTAACGGCGTTGTTGATTCTGTTTCGTCTGTTCCCACTTCTGCAAACTGGTATCAGCCTCATCTTAAGGAATACCAAACTGTGATACGTCTTACCGATTCCGGAGAAAAACTAAAAAAATTGCGCCCCGGCCTTTCAGCTGAAATCGAAATTATTGTTAGCGAAAGAGAGAATATTCTTCAAATTCCAGTACAGGCAATTATTGGTGTTGGTGATAAGAACTTTGCTTATGTGATTGACGGCAGTGAATTCAAACGAAGGGATTTAGTTCTTGGAACCAGTAATAATAAAAGCGTGGAAATTCTTGATGGGCTTGAAGAGGGGCAAGTTGTTGTCCTGAATCCTAGAACCACTTTCTCTGATGAAATTACAGAAATAGAACAAGAGTTCATTTCCAAAAAGAAAAAAGATGATTCCTCTAAAAAAATATCAAAAGGTGTAAAGCTTTTAAAAGGAAATAAGAAATCTAATCCGAAAAATAAGAAAAAAAACAAAGGTAAGTCTGATAAAAATTCAAACAAAGCCAAGAAAAAAGATCCTGCTGCCATGTTTAAGAAAATGGATGCAGATGGCGATGGGCTTTTAAGTGGTTCTGAAATTCCTGCTAAGATGAAAAAAATTATCTCCAAACTGGATAAAAATAGTGATGGAAAGATTGACCAGTCAGAATGGAATAAAGCTGCGAAAATGATGCAGGCAAAATAAATAACGGCATAATAAACTACTATGAAACTGGCAGCTGATCTTAAAAACATACAGAAGCATTACGACCTGGGCGCTGTCATTGTCAAAGCATTAAGAGGTGTGACGGTAGAATTTCCTGAAGGAGATTTCGTTGCCATCATGGGTGCCTCAGGCAGTGGAAAAAGTACACTGTTGAACCTTCTGGGAGGATTGGATCGGCCAACTTATGGGGAATATATTCTCGGCGGGCACGATGTCTCTCAATTAACCGATGATGAACTTTCGCGGATCCGAAACCAGATGATCGGTTTCATTTTTCAATCTTATAATTTGATTCCGCAATATACTGTCATTGAAAATATTGAAGTCCCTTTGCATTATCGGCCGGGCTATCCTGCAATTTCTTCGAAAGATCGAAATCGCTGCATTGATTTAGCGACAAAAGTCGGCTTGGCTGATCGACTGGATCACAGACCTTATCAGCTTTCCGGAGGTCAGCAGCAACGTGTGGCTATCGCAAGGGCGATGGTAAACGATCCGGAAATTATCCTGGCAGATGAACCGACGGGTAATCTGGATTCCGCGACCGAAGAAGAAATTATGCAACTTCTTGAAGGGCTCAACAATGAAGGCAGAACAATCATTATGGTCACCCATGAGAATTTGGTCGCACGTCGTACCAAAAGGCAAATCTATATGAAGGATGGTTTGATTGCAGGAGAAGGGATTTTTCCAGGCTAAATGAGAATTACAAAATAGTTCCTTTTTAGAAGTATTATTTATAAAAAATATTGATATTGAATTTCCATGTTTCAGACAATCCGAACAATTCGATTAGCACTAAAAAGCCTGATGCTGCATAAGTTGCGCTCAGGGTTAACTATGCTCGGAATTGTTTTTGGAGTGTTTTCCGTGATTGCAATGCTTGCGATTGGAGAAGGAGCAAGTGCACAAGCACAGAAGCAGGTTCTGGAATTGGGAGCCACCAATATTATTGTGACTAGTGTGAAGCCTCCGCAGGGTGCAAAGAAAGATGATGCAAGCACAAGGGTTCTTTCTTATGGATTGCTTCGTTCTGACTACGATTTATTAACAAGTAATATTCCGACGATTACCAAAGGGATTCCTATTCGTGAAATTGCACAGGAATTTCGTTATCTGGATAACACCATTCATGGTCGTCTTGCAGGCTGCACAACTGATTATCTTGAAGTAAATCATCTTGAAATGACACGTGGGCGTTTTCTTACTGAAAGTGATCAAAAATATATGATGAATGTGGCGGTCATCGCCAGTGAAATTGCAGAAAGTCTTTTTCAGTATAATGACCCGGTAGGGAAATCGATCCAGTTTAACGGCGACTATTATAAAATTATCGGAGTGACCAGGCGAAGAACTGCATCTGCTGCCATCGGTGGTTCTCTTTCAGGACAGGATTATAATAAGGACGTTTATATTCCGTTAAAAACTTTTCAGGTCCGCATAGGAGATCTGATTTTTCAAAGACAGACCGGTTCCTTTTCTGCAGAAGAAGTTGAGTTAAATCAAATTACTCTTCAGGTTCGGAATAAAGATGACGTGATTCCGACTGCTGACGTAATCCGCGAAACATTGGGACAGACCCATGGTGATAAACAGGATTATGCAGTTGTTGTTCCATTGGAACTGCTAAAGCAAGCTGATCAACTCAGGCTTATCTTTAATGTTGTTCTCGGTTCCATTGCTGCAATCAGTTTGATTGTAGGAGGAATTGGAATTATGAATATCATGCTTGCAACAGTCACGGAAAGAACGCGCGAAATTGGTATTCGCCGTGCATTAGGTGCTCGGCAACGGGACATTATCGTTCAATTTCTTATTGAAACAATTGTGCTTTCCGGAACGGGGGGAGTCATCGGCGTGTTGATGGGATTAATGACCCCATACACTTTCATTGGAATCAAATTATTCGTAGATAAGTTCATTTTAAATAAATCTAAAGGGGTTTCAGAAGTCGGACGAATCTTTACAGAAATGGAACCGCAGGTTGCCTACTGGAGCCTTCCGCTCGCATTCGGCATCTCCGTTGGAATCGGTATTCTTTTTGGAATTTACCCAGCCCGATCTGCTGCTAAAATGGACCCGATTGAAGCCCTCAGGCACGAATAAAGTCCTAAAACTCTATCAGAATGAAAACTTGCAAACAGTATTGTTGCATGCCTTTATCGTTCGATCGCTTCCAGCTTCATTAAACCGTCTTCATTATAATAGTGACGATCATTGAGAGTTATCTATCTTCCATATTTATCCTGTTGAGTTCGCTCCTGAAATTCAGAAAACTCAAATCTGAAATCTGGAATAAAATTCTCTTTTGTTCCTTCCTCTCTTCAGTCAGGTGGTAGGTTTCTTCTGACACACGCAAGAAATACATCATCTATTGCTTTCTCAGGAGGAAAATATGAATAGATTACTCACACGATTAATGACAATTGTTCTCACGTCGATGATTTCAATGTCTGTTAATCCTTACAAAATTGCTGATGCAGGATGTAACTGCCAAAAAGGTTCGGCAGTCATGCAGGGCATGCCTATGTCTTCGCCTTATCGAATGCAGATGGCCCAATCGCAATTTGCGCCAGTTCAGGCATTGCCAACTGTCAGTCCCCCCCCTGGAACTTTGGGGCAAACCTATAAGAAACGTTCAAGGTTAATTCCCAATGATAAACATCCTCGAGTAGGAATGGTCGAAATTAAAGGAATTACTCATGGTTGTGATGTGAACATTGATGGCATGAAAGGATATATCACAGAATCCGGGACCTGGATGTTTGAATCGAAACGACCTTTATTGCCGCATCGAAAACACGTCTATCGAATTGAAGTGAAGCAATCGGTAGATCAACAGAAACCTGATGTTCGAGTCATCAGGTTGATACCCGGCCGGGTTGTCGATTTTCAATATCAATAACCAGGCCTGACTTTTTGGACATGGATTGCATTTCCCATTGGCAATTCATATTTAGTGCATTTTGATTACCTGATCTCTTTAAAATCTGTTTTACAGATATCCGCTTCAGCAAATGACTTGTTTGTTGAGGCGGTTTTTTATTTTGCCCAGATAATTATAAGTATTTAATATCGAAAAAATCTAAATCTCGCTGAAATCCTGCCTATCTTAAGTTTGCAGGATAGTTTCAAGATGGTTATACTCTGATTCTTCAGTCGGAGAACCTTCTTTGAGGTTCGACTGATTGAGATTGATTCATCTCATCTGAAAAAAGCCGGAGTGGCGGAATCGGCAGACGCGCTGGATTCAAAAGACACATTCGATGTCATTCCCCTTCCGAATAAACAGGCTTATTTACAGTGTTTATGCCTTTCTTTTGTGTTTCCTACTTTCCTACCGCGAAGAAAACGCGAATAATAAAGTGTTTGCAGGGAACTTATAGGGAGGCTCCTCATGGCATCATTAGAAAATCGCACAGGGTATTTTAATATCATTTTCTACTTCGGTGGACAACGCTTTGTACGTTCGCTCAAGACGAGAGATGAAAAGGAAGCTAGCGAGTTAAGAGAACGTCTTGAAAGAAGACAGAGGCTTGTAGAGATAGGTGACCTTGCCATACCCGAAGGCACTGACGTTCCAACGTTTTTTCTTTCTGATGGAAAGCTTACCAATAAACCATTTGCT
>JAJRVU010000504.1 GCA_024277145.1 Planctomycetota bacterium | reverse complement strand
CAGCAATTCTTCCTTGATGATGATTTTTTCTTTTCGGGATCGATGCGGGGGAGTCGTTAATTCTTTGACGATCACATCCCAGAGATTTTCGAATGTTTGTTCTTCGGTCTCCTGTTTGATAACCGGAGGCTGCTTCTGCTTTTTAGCCCTGTTCTTTTCCACAAGGGCAATGATTTTTTCAACGCGATCCTGAATCTTTTTTCTTTTGGCTTCAATTTCATCTGAAGATAACCCGGAAAGGGCAGCGAGGTTTTCCCACATTTCCATTCGTGACCGATAGATTTGATCTTTTGCCGCTTTAACTTTTTCCTTGTTCTTCCAGTCTTTACGATCCAGAAGTGAGAGTGCCTGATTCAGAAGCCAGCGTTAATTAGAAGGTTCTTCCAGCCAGCGATATTCGATATGGATATCAAAATACTGTTTATCATAAGCAAGAATTTTACCGTTGGAGCCCAGAATTCGACCATCCAATCCGGGAATGGGTTCGAATGATTCTGTCAATGTTTCAAATTCATCAGCAAAAACATCCCCCATGAATAATTGAAGCTGGATCAGTCGAAAAGAGATGAAACCGAATGGAATTAAGACAAGAAAAAACAGACAGGCAATGCGCAGCGCAGGTTGATGATCAACATCCCAGGATGAATTCCCGGAAGATGTACCCGCTTTCTCCTCAAAAATATTTGTGATC
The DNA here is from genome assembly GCA_024277145.1 of Planctomycetota bacterium. GTDB lineage: Bacteria > Planctomycetota > Planctomycetia > Planctomycetales > Planctomycetaceae > JAJRVU01. The sequence continues at coordinate 17,365 of JAJRVU010000504.1, read as the reverse complement.
CGATTATGCATCAATGTTTTTCATTGTCTTTAAATATAAGCTGATTCCTGATTGGCCAATCGAGAATGACTGTTCCTCCTAAATAACCGGGTGATCATTCCGAATTGCCTGAGAACCATCGCGATTAAAACCGTATAACAACATGTTCCAAACGTGGTCATGAAAAATTCCGGATTCGGCTCAAACGTTCCTTGCAGAAACTGCCTCAAAATCATGCTTGAAAATATTAACAGGCTACAAAGAATCAACGCGCGTATTGAAAATTGAATAAGCGAAATCTTTTTCCTGTTGAACCATGCTGCTGGTAATACTCCTGTGCAAAGAAGGGCACAGAACATCGTGACCCCCAATTCTCCACGTGAGACGGTGTCGATTAAAAAACCAATCAAGCCTGCCCAGATCAATGCCTGCCTGCTTTTTGAATGCAAACAAACAAGAAGAAGAACAGCGACTGGAAAACTCGGCACGATAGAATAAATGATAAATTCTTCACGTATTGTCACCTGAAGAAGCAAGGCAATATAAGTCAGTACCATGAATATAATATGTTGAATCATTCAGGCTCCAATTTCGCAGACAACCTTTTGGGGTTGGGAATCGTTCGAAGTACCTGAACTCTGTCTGGGTGTCTGTTTTTCATTGCGGGTTGAACTTTGATTGACCAGAATTGTTCATCCTGTTGATGAGAAGCTTCTATGATTTTTCCAATATAAACAGGAGAGGGGAGCGAACCGGTTGTCTCTTTTGTGTAGATGTCATCGCCTACAGAAACCGGTTGAGTTGTGGGAACAAATTTAAGAATGCAGTTTATATTGTTTTTTGAGCCGGTGAGAACACCTTCTCCGGAAGCGATTGATTCACCACTGTCTGCAGGATAAATATGTACTCTCGAACGAAAATCGGGGTCAGTAATCAATTGCAAAGTACTGGTATGTAACCCCGCTTGAGTGATTCGACCTAGCAGAGTTCTTCCGGTTAAAACCATCTGGTCAACAGATATTCCCTGTTGATTTCCCTGATCCACCAGGAGATCTTCCGCTTGCAAGACAAGATTCTCTTTAGAAACACCTTCACGAGAACCAATTTTTAAAATCTGTTTTGCATAAGGTTTGTTTGTGATTTCCTTGCCGAGGATTCGGGCTTCGAGAAGATTTGGGATAAACAGAGGCTCCGTTTTCTTCCCTTTGAATTCAGGCTTTCCATTGTTCTGAAAACTACTGATTTGATGATTGAGTTTGATGTTTTGAGATTTCAGTTTCAGGAAGCGTGATTTTAATAATTCAATTTCTGTTTCAAGAGCAATCGTTTTTTTGTCAGTTTCTTCATTTGATTTTGAAGGTTCAACTTTTATTTCTTTAATTTGAGCTGAATTATTTTTAACCCAGGAAATGATTTCAGAACCCGGAACAAATGATTCCCTGACAAGATTGCGAATGGAATCCGTTTGGTCCTCAGGCAGGCAGATCAGCACAAGGGCAAGAAACCCAAGCACGGATGCTGTTTTGAATGATTTTAAAATCAAGATACCTTTAGACATGTCAACTTTTTTAAACCTGTCCCACTCCTGAATCCAGACTTTCTTTCCATTGTGAAATATGCTCCAGGCAGATAGCCGTTCCGCGTGCGACTGTTGTTAATGGATCTTTTGTGACGCGAACGGGGATTCCGAGTTGCTCGCTGAATAACTCATCAATCCCGCGTAACAGGGAACCACCTCCTGCAAGCACAAGACCCGTATCTGCAAGATCCGAAATTAACTCCGGCTTGCATTGTTCGATAACTGATTTAATGCATTTAAGGATAGATTCAAGCGGAGCCTTCACAGCTTCCCGAATTTCTTCACTGGTGATGACAGCCTTACGAGGAATGTTACTGATGGTATCTAGCCCGTTGACTTCTGTGGAAAGTTCTTGTGCAAGAGGGAACGCAGAACCGATTTCAATTTTCATTTTCTCAGCTGTCTGGATTCCAATTTTTAATGAGAAGTGTTGTTTCAAATAATCAACGATGGCTTCATCCAGTTCATCCCCTGCAATTCGGATAGAATTACTGGCAACGATATCTGCCAGACTGAGAATCGCAACTTCCGTAGTCCCTCCACCAATATCGCAAATCATGCTTGCGATTGGCTCGGAAATGGGGAGTCCCGCGCCGATACTGGCCGCTTTCGATTCTTCAATCAAATAAACGCGTCCTGCACCCGCTCGTTCCGCGGAATTGAAGACAGCTCTTTTTTCAACAGGAGTGATATTTCCCGGAACCGCAATGACAACGCGCGGACGTAATCCGTAACTTTGGTACCGTGCTTTCTGGATAAAATAACTCAACATCGATTCACAAAGTTCAAAGTCGGTTATCACTCCATCTTTTAATGGACGAACTGCAGTAATGCTATCCGGGGTTCTTCCGAGCATCTGCTTTGCAAGTTTTCCAACCGCAGTTCCTTTTCCCAACACACGGCGGGTTCCTTTTTGCAATGCTACAACGGAAGGTTCATCAATTGTGATCCCTTCGCCGCGCACAGCAATCACTGTGTTGGCCGTTCCCAGATCAATTGCCAGATCAGGACAGATCCAGTTACGTATTCGGTTAAGCATCCTTGCCTTACATCAAATGGGTTGTTAATCCGTTAGTGGTTCATCTAGAAGATAAACGCTTGTGAAATCTGTTTTTATGAATGCGCGGAGACTCTCCGTCATTTTCGATGCGAGTTGTATATCGAATTTGATTTTAATGCAAGATGACGATGTGGGCATGGGGTGAATAGGGCGAATAGAGTGTCATGTTCTGGCGGAACGAAAACCATCTGCAAGAATACAATGACTACCGTTTCAAGAAGGCACGAATCACCCGGGAATGGACAACCACGCTGAAATGTAGCTTGAAGATAAAACTGGGGTTACTAAATTGCAGGGAGAAGCAGCCTGCATCTGGTCTGATTATGTCCCAGCCCAGCCATATTTACCCAATTCCATAGCCAGGAAGATGATTCCTACAACAATTGCAGCCACGGAAACATAAAGCAGGCTGATATACACATCTGCAGGAGCAGCTGCGCCACCCTTTTTAGATTTTTTCGCTTTTTTGGTTTTCTTCTTAGAGCTTCGTGGTGACATTGTCGCCTCGTTCAATGATGCCGGTTTTCATTTGTGGAATGACCGAACCTACTGCCTTGTTGGGTTCGACGCTGATAATTTTAATGGCCCCTTTGTATTTTGCATTTTTCTCCCTGTAAACACTCAGGATGTGGCCTTTTGCAAGTCCATCATTACTACCAAGTGTGATTTCGACCAGATCTACAATACCTCTTTTATTATTAACGGTATCGAGGATTAATCCATCCAACTCAGGAGCAGGGGCAGTTTCTGCTTTGTAATTTGCAATATTAATATCATATTTATTAGCAAGTGCAATTTCTTCGATCGTAGCAAGTTTTTCAAGAAGGTTATTGTGTTTTGCAAGCATGACTTGTTTTGCAATTGTCAAATCAAAGACTTTGCTTTCTTCCAGGGCCACTTTCTTACCCAGCTTGATATTTTGAACATAAAGTTTTTTGTTTTGTTTCGCTTGTTCAAGAGCTTCTGCTCTTCGAGAATCTGCTTCCTCAGAGGAAACACGAGCTTGAGTTGTCTGGTTATCTCGTTCTGTTAACGCTGCGTTTAAATCTGACTTCGTCAGCGCGAGGTCCCCTGAAAGTGCTTTGTTTTTTGCTTCCGCTTTTTCAGCCCGGTCTGTTAATTCCAGAACCATCGCATTCTGATCTGTTTTGAATTTATCGTATGCAGCTTGCAGGTCCTGTGTTTCCCTTCTGGCAATCTGATTCTGGGATTTAGCGCTCTGTGCATTTTTTTTCCAGTCTGTCTGAACATTGAAGACCGTGATTGCAAAAGCCATGAAAAACAGGCTTAAAACCACTTGGAAAATAACGAGTAGCTTACCAACAAATGTCATTGTAATGTTCTCATTAATAAAATTGGATAAGTGTTAAGTTGACGACAAAAAGTGAATTACTCACTTGAAAGTAATTCCAGGCATCGCTGTCTGGCTATTCCTGATTTACTTTTGCAACTGATTTTTACTGCAATTGTTTTTTCAGTTGTTCTCTTCTTTGCATTAATGAACCAATCTGTGCATTCAATGCAGTAATCTGTTTTTCTGTTAAAAACTTCTGGCTATTGATTCGTTCTTGATCGGTTTTGATAACTTTAACAAGATGTCCGAGCCGGTGGATATCTTCTCTCCTGTTTCTCAACTCATTTCTCACTGCCAGAATCTGTTTGGAAAGCCCAACTAATTCTTTTGAGATATCCAGAGATGATTTTTTAGAAAGATTCAATTCTTCAGTAAGAAAGTCCTTTGAAATACTCACTGAGTTTTTATCAACAGGCAAAAATTCTTTTGCTTCAGTAATTAAAGTTTCCAGCTTTGATGAAGCATCAGTCAGTTCTTTAATTTTGTCTTCTTGTCTTTTTCGTAAATCTCGCCTGGCTGCGGTAACAGCTTTGGCCAAGTGGGGAACACCACCCGAAATAGTCTCTTTGCTGACATGTTCTTTAACGTCCCAGGTGTCAGGCTGTCCTTCAGAACTTTTTCGTTCGAATGAATACCCTTTGACTTTATTGGCTTCAGCTTGCCAGTTGATTCCACCAACCAGCATCGATCCCCCAAAGGCTGCAAATGCAACCGATAGCACAAAGGTGACTACAACTAGCGTCTTACTGAATTTCGTCATAAATACGTATTCCGGTTGATACGTTTAAACAGGATTTAAAGATTCGTTCTAAATGTAGGAACAATGGCGGAAATATCGCTTCATTCCCACAAAAAACTGTACATATAACCTACATTCGACTGAATGTAGCCCGGAACAAACCTTTAAACTGTGTCAAATTATATCACTCTCTGACTTTAAACTACGAGGATCGGGTAAAATGCCCTAAATCCTTTATTTTGATTGATTAATAATACAATGAATAAAACAGTGAAGACAGTATAATCATTTCTAATAAGTAAAGTTGTCCGAATTAAAAAAGTATACGGCCTGTCTAAAATGAATGTCAACGAGAAAAACAGATGAAAAACAGGGTTGGTATACAAATAGACATACAGTTGTGACTGGTACGGGTAAAAGGACTTTTCCTTGTTTTAAAGTGATCGAAATTACCTCTATAAAATCTTTAAAGGGGAAATGAACTATTTTCCACTTCTCGGTTCCTGAACAAGCTTTGCCGGAATGGCTTATCAAAAAGCATTATAGCGGGTTTCATTTACGTGTAGCGGGATGGAGTCTTGAAATAAAGTCTCCATGCTTTCCAGCGACGCTACAGTTAAGTGCAACCTGCACTGGCTGCATTTTCTGTACATCTTTTGATCATTTGATCAGATGTTAAAATCCGAAATCAGTATTCTAGACAGTTGTTATAAAATAAGTAAAAGGGAAGAATTCATACCCCATTATGATTGTCTGTTCAGGTTGTGTTCAGATTCCATGAATCTATCGGAAAACTCTGACGGAAAGGGGGTCATCTCTTGATTGATTGACAAAACTGTTACATGATGTGTAAAAGGAAAATTCCCGTCGTTAATTCAAGTTTCTTTTTCATTCTGAAAAAGCCGTTCTATTTTCAGAATCTTCTAAATGTGTATTACCTCAGAAACAGATGATATAAATTATTACGGATAGGGCGCGGGCCAGGCGCGTATCCTCCTACAACATGTTTGGTTTACTGGAGAGCATATTGTGAGTACAAGCGAAATTCCCTATCACTTTGAAGCAGCAGCTGGTTATTCAGTCGTCACGCTTCACCCTGTTTTAAACGATTCTCAATGGGCTGATATCGAACGCGTCGGAAACGAAGTCTGTGAAAAATACAACACAGGCAGTTCAAAATCCGTCATGGTGAATCTCACTGAATTGAACTATATGGGGAGCGCTATGGTTGCCCTCATTGTTCGTTTATGGAAAAGCGTCAAAGAAAAAAATGGCAAAATGGTTGTCGTTAATAACAATGAAATGGTTTATGAAGTCTTGAAACTTGCAGGATTACATAAAGTCTGGACCATTGTTGACAGCAGGGAAGAGGGCTTTTCCAAATTAGGCGTTTCAGGAAACATTGCCGGTGGTTCCTCTGGTAGTGGAACTGGGCTTCTTATTGTAGGAGTCGTTGCTTTAGTCGGTGCGATTGCTGGCCTCTTCATGCTAACACAGGGAAAAGGGGACCCCAAAATTGCATTAATGATCAATGTGGTCTGTTCCCTTGTAAGTCTGGTCATTGGAATGATGCTGATCATGAAACATACCGATTTTAAACAGAAATTTGGTATTGGAATTGCGGGTATCGGGATCATTTCACTTCTTGTCGGAATTATGATGAATTCACCAACTGCCCCTGAAGCCAGTGATAAGGAAATTCCTGCTTTTCAATTGAAAGAAAAAGAAGGTCTCGTTTTACCTGATAAAAAAATAGAAGTGAAAACTGATACAGCCAAGCCTGAAGAAAAGGCGAAAACTGAAGAAAATAAAGAAACCAAACCTACGATAAGCATTGGTGGGAAAGATAAATAGTTAATCGATAATCCAGAAATAAAAGTTAATTTTTTAAATTGTTGTGTCGGATATTTGTTTGATAAAAACTGATGATCTCGACCTGTTTCCTGATTCACGGAGATCAATCTAGGGGCCATTCATGAATAGTGCTAGCGGTAATCCAGGAGGAGAAATCAGTCAGAAAGCTCTCGGCGAAGAACTGAGAGAGTTGGTTGATGTTGTAGGGCCAGGTCCTCTGGTCGATTTGTTAATGGAACGTTCATTCCAGTTGAATGCAACCGATATTCATTTTGATCCTACCGAAACAGGACTACGTGTTCGGTTGCGGGTCGATGGATTGCTTCATGATGTCCTGGATTTGTCCCCGGACTTGATGCAGCATGTTATTTCAAGAATCAAACTGATGGCTAATATGGATATTACCGAGCGCAGGCAAGCTCAGGATGGACATATTGCAAACGCAGTTCTCAAAAACCAGAGAGATGTTCGTGTTGGCTCTGGCCCAACAATTCATGGAGAAAGATTGGTTCTTCGATTGATGCCCGATCATTCCAGATTAAATGATTTGGGCGAACTTGGTTTTGAAAAAGACCAGATGGAAATCGTTCAGAAATATGCGAAAGCCTCTTATGGAATGATGCTCAGTGTGGGACCAGTTGGCTCTGGCAAAAGTACGACCATGTATAGTTGCCTTGAACTTTTAAATTCTACCGATAAAAGTCTGGTTACTATTGAAGACCCAGTGGAAAGTCGAATGAATGGCGTTAACCAGATTCAGGTTGATTCAAAAATTGAATTCGGATTTGTGGAAGCATTACGAGGAGTATTACGGCAGGATCCAAACGTGATGATGATTGGTGAAATTCGTGATCCGGAAACTGCTCATATTGGTTGCAGGGCTGCGTTAACAGGAGTCTCGGTTCTCAGTACTTTGCATGCAAATGATACCACTTCAACAATTGATGTTTTCAGGGAGTTTGGAATCCCTCCAATGTTTATAGCCGATAGTGTCAACTGCATTATCTCTCAGCGACTTATGAGAAAAGTCTGTAAGGATTCACAGGAAAAATACAAACCAGATGAAGCGACCTGTCAGATGCTTGGGCTGGATGCTTCTAAAGCTGGAAAAATTGAACTCGTACGAGGAATTCCTTCCGAATCAAACTTCCATACCGGGTATTCTGGTCGAACAGGGGTCTTTGAAGTTCTTCCTGTGACCGATAGAATCCGTGATGGAATTTTGAAAGGCAAATCACACAGCGAATTGCGGGAAATTGCCAAAAAAGATGGAATGAGAACTCTTGAAGATGTCGCCCGAGACAAAGTTGTCAGAGGGGAATCAACCATTGAAGAAATGCATCGTATTTTAACGACATTCAATTAAATAAAATTTGTTTTTACTCAATCAATAATGGCTCTGTGACTTAATGTTGCAGGGCCTTTTTTTGCAATTTGCTCAACCTCGTTAAAACTTTAAAATAGGTGATTGAGAAATGGATAATTATCAAAAAGATAAAAATCGTTCATCATTCAAAAATAATATTCTGAAGAAAATGGGTTGGACTCTGATGGCCACGTTGGCCTTGTTGATATTTGTCATTGCAGGACGGTATCTGACATTAGATCCTGAAGTTTATTTTGAAAAACAGAAGTCGATTTATATCGCTCAGACTTTTGGAATCATTGCCCATATCGCAGGTTCAATGTTAGCAATTATTATTGGTCCTTTTCAATTTTTGAAAAAGCCAGTCACCAATATATTGCTCAAACTGCATCGATGGATGGGACGAATCTACCTTTTGGGAGTCCTCTCTGGCGGTTTAGCTGGCTTGTATATGTCTTTCTTTGCTCACGGTGGATTACCTGCATCAACAGGATTTTTCTTACTTGCTTTATGTTGGCTCGTAACTGGATTTATGGCTTACAAACGCATTCGTAATAAAGAGGTCTTGAAACATCAGCAATGGATGATCAGGAATTATGCCTTAACATTTGCAGCAGTCACTTTGAGACTTTGGTTGCCCGTGTTAAATCTCGTCTGTGGATTTGAGTTCACAGAATCATATATTACCGTTGCCTGGCTATGCTGGGTTCCTAATTTGCTTGTTGCGGAATGGATTGTGAATCGTATTAACCGACGAAATGACTGTTTGAAGACAACATGATCTCCGTTTTAATCCTTTGTGTTTTCAATTTGCGCATAAAAATACCTGGTCTAAGAAAAAAACGGCTTCCGTGCCAAACAAGCCTTCCATGGTGCCATTCGACCTGTACACGGTATCTGAGGGGGTCTGAGTGAATAGACGTTACTTTTCTTAAAACCAGGTATGTCTTTTGAAATGTGGGAATAATGTTTACAGAAGTTCTGTAAAAAATGAAAACGTTAAGCCAGACTTTGGTTGACAAATATTTACTGATCAACAGTGCCAATGAGGAACAGAAAATTTATCAGTCTGAAAGCTTCTGGAAAAGTGGATTGAATTGAGGCATCTCTTCTCTGAGAGTATTCAGCCAGATTTCAGGATGCCAGATTTCCACACAGATGACAGCACCGACAATCATAACTTCCTGATTCGGGCTGACATCGAGAAACTCACGAAAACCTTCCGGGATAAGAATTCTCGAACGGTTTGCGAGTTTGATAATTTTGGAGCGAGTCGATAACAGGCGTCCCAGCCTTTGAACTTCGCCCCATCGGCCTTCCATTCTGCCGGCTGTAATCTTTTGTTTGATTAAGGCAACCCCCGCTTCCTGACGTTGATTCCAATCGGAAGATCGCCACAAACTCAGGCAACCTTCACGCTCTTTGGTGATCAACGTTTCTCCAGCTTCATCCGTCACAGCCGAAGCCATTTCTGTCGGCAAAGTAACGCGAAATCGCTCATCGAGCGTTCGTTTTATTTCACCAGTAATGAAGAGTTCTGAAGTCATGCTGCTATTTCAGGTCAGGGGTAATAGATCACATCCAATTAAAGATGGATTTATTATAATGGGTTTGTTTCCCACATTCAACTAGTTGTTAAAGAACATTTTGGGTTGATTTCCCACTTCGTAGGTCGAGCTTACTCATGTTTTCGGAAAAGATCAAATCAAAAGGACCTATTTTTTGGATTTTAACGATTTTACGTCCAGACGCTCATTTTTGCAGAGTCTCAATTCCCAATGGCTTAAAACGAATTTGCGGGAGTAGCAGGCGAAATCTATCATGTGGTTCGCTTTTTCAGGGAAATTAAGGAAGGAAAGGGTGAGAGGAACTGCTATCGTAAGAAGCATGAATTTGAATTCTTTCAACAACAATTTATTCTCTAAAAGTTTTTTTCAGTCAGGAAAAGGAAACTCCTCTTTGCTGGCAGGACTACTTTTCGTATTCATCTTTCCATTTCTAAATTTGCATGCAAACGACCTGTCAGCTGAAGATTCCTCATCTTTATATCGCGTTCTTTTTGAAAAGAATGGAATTCAACCCGTTCAAGTTGAAGGAAAACTTCTTTTAAAAGCTGCGGATGGGGGATTGCTCTTACAACAAAAAGACGGAAATTATCTGAACATCACACCAGATAAGATTGTTGAACAAGAAAAAACATCTGAATTTTATCAACCTTATTCTCTTGAACAATTAAAAGAAGTCCTTATTAAGGAAATGGGAGACCAGTTTGAAACGATCCACACGAATCACTACGTGATCGTCACCGATACAGGGAAGAAGTATGCTCGGTGGTGTGGGGCATTGCTGGAACGTTTACTTAAAGCACATACTCGATACTGGAAGAAATCTGAGGGCGAACTCCAAAAGCCTGTTCTCCCTTTAATTGCAGTAGTTTTTTCCAATCGGAACCAGTTTGTTGAATACGCTCGAAAAGATGTAGGCATCCCAATGGAAGGAGCTTACGGATATTACTCGATGAAATCGAACCGGATTATCATGTATGACCTGACGGAAAGTTCACGGAAGAGAAGGTCGCGGTCTTTGAAAGATATCAATCGACTCGTTCAGAGGAAGCCTGCAAATATTGCAACGGTTGTTCATGAAGCAACTCACCAGATTGCATTTAATATCAACCTGCAAACCCGGTATGCAGACACGCCTCTCTGGTTAAGTGAGGGGTTCGCAATGTATGCAGAAACACCCGATTTGAAAAGTCGATCTGGTTGGAAATCGATTGGTCGTATTAATCGGGATCGTCTTTCCCAGTTCAGAAAATATTACCCGAAAAGGAAATGGGATTCGCTCAAAGATTTGATTATTTCTGATGAACGGATGACCAACGCGGAAAATGCTCAGCAAGCTTATTCAGAAGCCTGGGCATTGACCTGGTTTCTGGTGAAGACCCGAAAAACTCAGTTTCTTAAATATATGCATACGATTTCACAGAAAACCCCACTGGTTTATGATTCCCCTGAGAAAAGGCTGGAAGATTTTGAACAGGCTTTTGAAATGAAATGGGATGAACTGGATCAGCTGTTTATCAAGTATCTAAGGCGAATCAGCCGAAAATATCAGTAACCAGCTGGATTTATGTTCAAAAACAGGCTGTTTTCAAGCATTTTTGCATTTTTTGAATGGTTCCCTTTGCAGCTTTCGGGATACTGGCTAGAATGACCCATTCATTGAAAACAACGAAAACAGCAGTCTTCCTATTTATACTGTCTGTTTGATCATGTTAAATATCGAAAAAAACGTTTCTATAAAGAATCTGAGGAAATCATGGCCAAGACACAACGAAAATTGAAAAAGGCAAACCATGGTCGTCGACCAGCATCTGCCAAAGCTCGAAAAGCAAAACGTAAAAAATTCAAACTGTAAGCTGATTTCAGTTAACAATTAATTCCTATTGTTATCTGAAGTTTCTCAGTGATTGATTCAAAGCCCGGAGTTTCATGACTTTCGGGTTTTTTTACGCGCCTGATTCTTTATCATGAAAGAAAATTTGGATAAACAATCGACCATCACGGGAATGTTAATATGAAGAAAATTCAATGCTATTTTGTGGTAATCATATTGTTGGGGCTTTTTGGGGTTTCTAATTCAGTTGTAATACGGGCTGCGGAAAAATCAGAGAGGCCGAATGTACTTTTCTTACTCAGCGATGATCAACGTCCTGATACGATTGGTGCATTAGGAAATAATATGATCAAGACACCTAATCTTGATCAGTTGGTAAAAACAGGAATGACTTTTACGCGCGCAACGTGTGCCAATCCAATTTGTACGCCGAGCCGAGCAGAAATTCTCACCGGGATGAATAGTTTCAGAAATGGTGTGCTCTATTTTGGAGAGAAATTTAATTCGGGTATTTCATTCTGGCCAACGACAATGCAGCAGGCGGGATATCGCACCGGATACGTAGGGAAATGGCACAATCATGGTCGTCCTCACCTCAGAGGCTATTCTGAATCACACGGTCTGTTTTCCGGAGGAGGAAAAATAACCCGAAATATTCCTTTAACTTTTCCATTTGATCAAAACGGGAAAGCAGTGTCCGGTTACCGTGGATGGGCTTTCCAAACGAGTAAAAACAGAAAAGTCTTTCCTGAAAAAGGGGTTGGGTTAACACCTGATATCAGTGAGAAGTTTGCAGATGCAGCCATTTCATTTCTGAAAACAAAAACGAAACAACCATTTTTTCTACACGTCAATTTTACATCCCCACATGATCCATTGTTAATGCCTCCCGGTTATGCAGAAATGTATAATCCAGATGAAATTCCTGTCCCAAAAAACTTTATGCCTGAGCATCCGTTTGATCATGGAAATTTGAAAGGGCGTGATGAGGCTCTTTTACCCTGGCCACGAACAAAAAAAGATATCCGAAAAGAACTTGCCACTTATTATGCAGTAATCTCGTATATGGATGCACAGATTGGCCGAATTCTGGATTACTTACAACAGACTGGTCAGCTGAGAAATACAATTGTAATTTTTAGTAGCGATCACGGCTTAGGAGTGGGTAGTCATGGACTTCGTGGAAAGCAGAGCATGTATGAACATACGATTGGTGTCCCTTTGATAATTGCAGGACCGGGAATCAAACCGGGAATTAAAACGAACACTCAATGTTACTTGCGAGATTTGTTTCCGACTGTTTGTGAAATGACGGGAATAAAAATACCTCCTTCTGTAGATGGAAAAAGTTTGCTACCAGCTATTCAAGGAAATAAAAAGAGGGTCCATCCTGCCATCTTTGGCTATTACCGAAATTATCAGCGGATGATTCGAACAGAGAAATGGAAACTGATTTATTACCCTCATCTTGATCGCAGCCAATTATTTCATATATCTGCTGACCCAAATGAATTGCTTGACCTTTCAAAAAATCCTCAATATGAATCTGTCATGAAAGATTTGAAGAACAAACTTCTCCGATGGCAAAAATCAATGAACGACCCTGCATTGAAAATATAGTGCAGCTTATCAGGAGAAATTCATGCAGACATTAGTATGATTTTTAGGTTGAATAGAATTCATCCTAGTCGATGTAGCCAATGTATGCTTTCGTGACGACACCTTCCTCAAGGTATATGAGAGTTCCTCTTGTGAACGAACTGTACCAGAAAGCAATGTTCAGGCTTTTCGGTTTTCATCCCATGCACCCCTTTTATTTTTTGTCTGAAGGTTTATTCGACTGGATCGTTTCCACGTAGTAACGTGCCCAGGCAGCCATCAGCAGAAGAATATTCAGCCCGACACAAAGCAGGATTATCCCGAGGCCACTTTCATCACCAGATGCATAAGAATGCAAACCGACCGATTTTGCTTCACCCGTTCCATTAAGCCAGCCATGAATTTTCGGAAGGACGAAGTTCACGCCATACCACGACATCATCACCGCAGAAAAACAGAGGACTGCTCCCGCGTTGGTGCCGAAGGTTCCTGTCCAACCTGCAAATCGTCCATGCAAAACCACGATGTAAACAAGCAGGCAAATTAACGCCCAGACTTCTTTCGGATCCCAATCCCAGAATCGTCCCCAGGAAACATCAGCCCAGAGACCGCCCAGAATGGTTCCTGCAGCCAGAAGAAGAACAGCCACCTGCATCGATTTATAAGAATAAGTTGCAAGGGTATTCACTTCCCGTGGTGGCCTTACTTTGGAGTATTCCAGATGTTCGTCGCCGCCAGCCATCTTTTTGAATCCGGAACCCAATGTTGTTCCGATTTCAGAAGGAGATAAAGCTTTTCCCGTTTTGCGAATACGTTCTTTCAAACCATCAACAGGGGGTTCAGTCGCTGCTGCAGAAAGTGATACACCTTTTTGGTACTTCCCGAGGAAATAATAAAGCAATGCAATGTTCCCGAGTCCCCACGCCAATGCACCTGCACCATAACTCGAAACAATAGTAAGTACATGAATTGTCAGCCAGTAATTATTTCTAAGAACTGCAGTGATGGAACCAATCCGAGGATTCAGGATATCAGGACTGCTGACTCCTACAAAATGGGCCAGCATCATTCCCATGCAAGCGACAGGAAGGGCACCAAGCAAAAAGTATTTTCGATCAATTGTACTTGTCCATAGCTTCGTCTTATTACGAAAAGCTTCCGGGATAATTGTGATGACTGATCCACATAATGCCAGCACGGTTCTTGGAAGATACCAAGCAGCGGTAATGGCTGTTCCCATTCCCAGGCACCAGATGACTAATGAGTTAATTGAAAATGATTTCCCGGAAAGGACTGGCAGGGGATCAATAATTTTGAAAGATGTTTCACTGCTTGTCAGAACCCAAAGCATATAACCCCCCGCGCCAATCCTGATAACAGATACAAGGAGTTGAATGGGAGTTTTCATGGAAGAAAGAAAATTGGATTTGTCTGCTTCGGAAAGTCTGTCCGCTTCAATTCCTGTCAGTTTTCCTTCAGAGTTTCTTTTTACTCGCAAAGGGAGTCCGGCTAATCGCCATGACCAACTCAACCCCGGCCAGATAAAAGGAATCACACAGAACCATGTTCCTAAGACTGCAACAACAAAGGAAACCCAGATCACGGTTTCATACATGTTGGTCACAGGGGGACGGCCTGCAATAATGCCCCTTAATGTGAAGCCCCATGTTGAATAAGCAATACCGGACAGGGATACAAGAACTCCCAGAAAGAAAACAGTACGTTCAATTTTGACCATTCCTGAAATTGCAATGAAAATGAGTGCAACCAGAAAGAAAATCCATGCAGACCGAAACGGTTGATATTTATTATAAGTGATTTCCATATCGACTGCGTTTTTCGGAGGATAAGCTGATGACTCAATCACCCGTTTATCAAGTTCGAGTGGTTTATAAACTCGTTCACTCCAGATAACGGATTGGAAATTTTTCCCAAAGTCGATCGATTTCGGTTCCGGTGGCGTCAATTTTGGGCGAACAATAGAAATTTCCTCTGCCAGTTCACGAAGATTGCGAGAAAAAGATTTCATGGAATTTGAAAATTCGGAAGTGTCCCCTGTTTGATATGAATTGCTTGCAGCTTCAAAATTGGTTTTGACATTTTTCATCACTGTCATAATGGGAGCTTTAAGTTTAAGTAGCTGTGCAAACTGTGGAATCGGGCCAACAGGATATTCAATGCTACGAATTGCAATCACAAATTCTTCCGGGTTTTTAGCAAGAAGTGCAGTGACGGTTGGTTCCAGAGAAGATTGAACAAACTCCATTCCCTCTTCGGTTTTTGATCGTCGGAGTCCTTCTTCCTGTTTGAGAAGATCGCTTAAGGGAACCCAACTGCTTATCTGGTTATCGGTATCAAACTGCTTTGCGAGTGTTCGAGGGTCAAGCCCGGGAACAACATAAATGTTTCTCCCTTCGGAGACAGACAGAAAGAGTTGGAAGTGCCTGATGAAACTTGCGAGATTTTTGTTCAGCGCTTTTTCAGCAGCGCCTTTTCCTACCCGGCTAGGGTCTCTTTTTTTCGGGTCCGGGTGACCCAGAATTTGAATCACTTTCTGGATTTCTTTGAACGCTTTTTCTGAATGAAATTTGCGTTCTCCTTTTTCGAGGAAAAGTTTCAAGTCCAGAATATCACTGACTGCAACGAATTTGCCTTCTTCCTTGATAGGATGCTCTTCTGTACTGAATAGTTTCCGGAGTGGGCGAAATTCACAGCGAATGACCGATTTGTCCAGCCATTTGTCACGTTCAGAAATCCATGCAAAAAGCAGTTCCGGTGCACGGTACTTGATATTAATTTCCGGGTCAGGTTCTTCCCAATATGATCTTCCCGTAATGATTGTCGCAATTTCATCTGCAAGGGTATCCAAAGGCTTGATTCGTCCCTGATGAAGAGTTGGAATTCTCTTCCAGACAGACCAGTCAAACTCAGCCCGTTTTTTCGCCAAGGCAAGGATTTCCTGAGAATCGACATCATCTGCAGCTTTCAGGTGAATATCCTGAACTGAGAAAAGTGTTGAAAATAAAATTGTGAACGTAAGGAAAATTCTTAACATGAATTTGTACCTGATTGAAATTTTTTCGTTTATGAATTTTTAATATCAGACGCTCGGAATTTCTTCCATTGTCTGTTCTTTTTTTGTTTCCTGTTCTGATTTTTGACCACTGCTGTCATCATCAGAATTGTTTTTCTTCTTTCGGGAAGCTTGTGGAGGCTTTTTGAAAAAATATGCTTTCATGTAAAACATGGTAAAGATTCCCAATGTGATTAAGAGGGAACCTAAATACTTTAACGATCTGCCCGGATCATAATTCACCCGGAAAATAGAACCCATCTGGACGTTTTTACTTGGAATCGGGGGTTGATAGTTTTCCTGGAAAAGCCTGAGAATTCTTCCATGCTGATCAGGATAATCAAGCGGGGCATTCATTGTGATTAAATGAAATTCCATCGCAGGGTCAGTTTCAGAAACTTTAATTTGTTCCTTAGCGGTTTTATCTTTCAGAGTTTTTAATTTCTCTGCAACCATTTTTCTTTTAAGTGATGCAAGTTCAATTCGGATTTTCTGTTTATCTTCTCGTGATTCTGCTTTCTCAATTTTCTCTCTCAGTTTTTTAATTTCTTCTTCATCCCGCACATCAACCACAATAACCTGGCTGGTGTAGTTAGCAGCCATTGACGTTCCGGGATCTTTATCCAGATCAAAATCAATCAGTTTTACAGTTGAGCCAACGTCTGTTTCCATGACATGGTAAGAAGCCTGTATTGTGTCATTCTTATCGGTTGGGAGAAAGATAAATTCAATTTGATGGTTCCTGGCGCTTTCCCACGGTTCAGGAAGATTTTGTCTCAGCCAGAAAGTTTTTGTTTCTGATTTATCACTTTTCTTGTCTTTCCATTGAATGCGAATTTGAACCAGTCCCTGCAGGTTGCTGTTTTCTTTTGAGAAGGGAAGAGGAATCACCCGGAACTGTTCTTTTTTATCCTTCGGAACGAGGTGTTTCTTTAACGTCATCTTCCAGGTTCCACCCATACCGCCCATTGACCATGTATTGACCGGTTTATCGAGTTCCAGGTCACCCGAACCAGCAACTCTTTTGGCCATTTTTTGCCAGGCTCGAAAGGCAAGTTTTTCGTTTTTATCCTGGATGATATCAATCCGTCCTTTGACCGCAGGGTGAAAGAACGTGGAATAAAACTGATCGGGATCTTCATGATTTGGAAGGTAGGGATGGGATGCAAAAATGAAGATTCGATAAGTTTTTTCTTTTCCATCAATGGTTTCAATCACCTTCAGTTCAGCGACCGGGTTACCAGGATCGGTCCCCATTGATTTTAATCCTTTTCCTTCAGTAAGAGCCTTGATATCAATAGAAGGGACATATTTGACGAATTCGATTTTACGGTTGTCATCCAGTTCAATGACTTCCCCTTTT
>JAJRVU010000503.1 GCA_024277145.1 Planctomycetota bacterium | reverse complement strand
GGAAGAACTGAGTTTGGAAAAACAGACTTTTCAAGTTACTGATATTGAAACAGAAGCTTTTAAATATGGTGCGAATAAAAAAGGAGTTTATGTGACTGCTCCCGGACCTGATAAAAATTCAGTTGATGGTTTTCTACCTGTCAGTCTCGCATTTTCTTTCTTCTTCATGTGGGCCATTTCAGGCAGTGGTCATCCCGGAAGCATGGTTCGGTTGATGGCGTTTAATAATTCCAGAACTTTAAGACGCAGTATTCTAACTGTCGCCATCTATTTTTCATTCATCTATTTTCCATTGGTGATTATTTTCTGCCTTGCAAGAATATTACTTCCGGGAATGGATGCAGAATCGGATCGAATCATGCCTGCGATGGCCATTTTCCTGACAGAAAATATTGGACAAGGCTGGCTTGCAGGATTACTGATTGCAGCTCCTTTTGCTGCTGTCATGTCTACTGTTGATAGCTATCTGCTTTTAATTTCTTCTGCTGTTGTGCGTGATTTATATCAACGGAATATTAATCCTGATGCACCGGAAAAAACGATAAAGAGGCTAAGCTATCTTTCGACGTTGTTTGTAGGAACGATTGCCATGCTGGGTGCTTTGTATCCTGCACAGTTTTTGCAGGACATTATTGTTTATGTAGGAAGTGGACTTGCCGCCGCGTTTTTAATGCCCGTTATTTTTGCATTATACTGGCCCAGGTTTAATGTACAGGGAGCGTTTTCTGGAATGCTTGTTGGTTTCCTTGCACATCTTTCCCTTTATATTTCAGGAATCTTTGTGAACGGCAATTTCTTTCACCCGCATAAAATCATGGATTTTGACCCCATTATCTTTGGGTTGCTCGGATCATTAGTTGCATCAGTTGTTGTCACGTTGAACACTGCTCCTCCGCCGGAGGAACTTGTTCGGAAATACTTTGAAAAGAAAAAGAAGAACCAAAGCTGAGTTTGTAGGAGTGCTCTAAAGAGGAATAATTCCAAGCCAGCTTTGGCCGGAAGATTCTGCCTCGAAGGAAAGTTTAATTGGCTTGCCCAGTGAAATGACTGAAACAGGTATGGAGATTTCAAAAAATCCACTGGTATAATCCGGTCCTGTTTGAACAACGGTCAATTGAATCTGGTATTGAGAATCTTCACTTTTCCAGAATGCATCTGCTTTACTGGTAGTCAAATGAACCTGCGCTTTGTCATTCACTTTTAATACAAAGTTGGATTTCGTCTGATCTTCAAAACCGCCCATCACAACAGGTAGCCGGAATAATTGGCTTGATTTCGGTTTAATTACCGTGGAAACTGGTTGAGTGTTCCAGATGATTTTTGAACCGGGTTGTTCGGCAGAGCAGTAAATCACTTCTATTTCGCCCAGCCAGGTTTTCAATTTCTTTTTTGCATGCCCGGTGAGAAGTTGACCCATTCCGTTATTTCCAGCAACTTCAAGTTGACCTTTCATTTCCTGAACCAGTTCCAAATTAATGGATCGGGTTGGAATTGGGTTACTTTGAATAAAGGCAATGATATCTGCAATATCTTCTTTACTCAAATCTTTTTCCAGACCTTCCGGCATGAAAGATTTTCCCGTATTCAGGTACTCTTCAATATCAGTTCTAAGAATCGTTTCTTTTTTACCATCAGGATTTGCCAATGTAATGCTAGTGCTTGATGTGTCTAAAGACATCCCGGAATAGATTTTTCCGTTCTTGGTTTGAATCTGATAGTTAAGAAATTTCTTTTCCACTGCACGATTCGGATCAAGAATGGACGTTAAAAGGTTGCCTGAAGATTTATCCGAAAGGACGGCAAGGTTTGCGCCGAATTCATTCCCTCGTTCACGAAATTTATGGCAAGCCGTGCAGTGTTTCTTGAATAATATGGAACCTCGTATAAAATTTCCTTTCTGGCTAAGGACCGTTTCATATTCTTTGATGATTTTCTTTCGGTCTTCAGACCCGATGGATTTAAAGATTGTTTTTGCCCGTTGACTGATTTTTTCAGTTCGAGATTTCAGTAATCGAGCCCTTGAAGCAGCATCAATATCAACTGCAAGGACATCCCCTGCTTCTAAATAATCAAGTAATTTAAGAGTCCAATTCGTTCGCCTGGAAAGAATGGTCAGGATTTCCCCCTGCAAACCTGAGGAGTAACCTCGCCAATTTTCCAGAAGAAGTTCCGGGATATTTTTATTGGATATTTTTCCAAAAGTTCGCACTGCTTCTGATTGGAGTTTCGGGGAAATCTGAGCAGAGAGAAATTCCGCCAGAGTTTTCAGATCTTCTTCGTGTTTTGAAGGTCCTTGACCAAGCAATGATAGTGACATGACTCTTTCAGAAATCGTCAGCTTATCGTTTAAAGAAATATTTCTTGCTGTTTGAAATATCGGTTCACATTTATTTATCAATTTTTTTAATTCAGGAGAAGCAGATTGGTTCAATGATTGCAAACTGATATTTTTTCTTGAGAGTGCATCCAGAAAACTGATCATCGCGCTGATTTGCCATGGTTGTACTTCTGTTTGAGAATTCCCCGTAATTTTACCCAGAATGGAAACAATTGAATGGTTGTCATTTTTTCCGAGATTTGTCACGATCAAATGAGAGACTAATCCTGACCAACTCGGTTTGGTATCTGGATTGTTGAATAAATGTGTTAGAATGCTGTCCGAATGATTAAGAGACGAACAAAGGATAGCTGATTGCATCCATTTGTTGTCATAATGCTTTACCGCAATTTTTCCGAGTGCAACCCCCGATTTCGGAGAATTCCATTCTCCCAATGATAAAGCAAGCTGATATTGAAGCTGAATGACAGGATGGTCCACCAATTTTAAAACTGCTTCCTGTATCAGAGCCTCTTGCTCAATTCTTTTTTCAGAAAGCTTGAGAGAAATTCGTTGAACTCTCCAGTCTTGATCGTTCAATCCGGCGACGAGAACCTCTGTTTTTAATTGATTGAGCCCATTCAATGTGCAAAGGGCATGTAACCTTGCTTTAGAATCCGTATGTGTTTTTGTCATTGATTCCAAATCCGGAACAACGGACAAGTCCCCTTTATTGATGAGAGTTTTCTGAACCAAGTCTCGGATGGTTCCGTTCTCAGTTGCAAGTTTTTGGACCATTTTTTTATTGGAAAGTTTGCTCAACTGAGGAAGAGGTCCCGGACGATTTCCTTTTTTGTAGATACGATAAATCCGTCCTTTATCTTCACCCGCTTTTAAATCAAGCTGTTTCTGCCATTCGTCCGGTATCCATTGTGGATGCTCAATAACCAGTCGATACATGTCAGCCATCCATAACGCTCCATCGGGTCCGGTTTCCACCCGAACAGGGCGAGACCAGGTATCGGTTGAACGAATGAATTCTTTTTTCTGATCGTCAGGAAATCTTTTTCCTCTAAAGGGAATTCCATCTCGTTCCAGCAATCTACGACCCACCAGATTATGAACCGGCTCACACGTGAGCCCCATTCCCTCAAATTCTTTCCCCAATGTCACGTCTCGAAAAATGAGAGGACTGCAGGCGGAAGTAAATCGATTGACTGAATGAAGTTCGTTGAATCGAGCGATCACCCTGCTGGAAGGATAAATTCGATCTGCAATGGGTGTGACATATACTTTCGGTTTTATTCCGGGATAATAAGGATTTCGCCGCAGGTAATGATCTGAAATCACAAAATGAAAAAGAGGTTCGCTGTTTGAATTCCCGAACCAGTCTCCCCAATCATTTCTCGCTCGTCCATATTGGGTCAATCCGCTGATTAGTTCAATATCGCCGGAATCAGGTTGAATCTTCATGTCCCGCCCAGAAGCATCAACTGTTTTGCCAGTTTTTTCAGCTTTAATTTTTCGTTGATAAGTTCCACTTCCCAGATACAACCAATGGTCCAATCCATAAATAAAACCATTAATTAAATGTTGTGCATTGGAAGGATCAAACCCTGAGTAAAGAACTTCTTGTGTATCTGCATGGCCGTCACCATTCTGATCTTCTGCATAAATAATTTTGGTGGCACTGCTGATCAGAACTCCTTTTTTCCACGGAATAGCACCTGTTGGATAATCGATTTTTTCAAGGAATACGGTCGCCTTGTCAAATTTTCCATCCTGATCGGTGTCTTCAAGAAATTTAACAACTCCGGACGGCTTTCCTTCCGCGTCACCAGTTGGGTAATCGCTCATTTGAGTAACCCACAATTTTCCGTCGATTCCAAACGAAAAATTGACCGGGTCCACAATCAACGGTTCGCTTGCAACCAATTCGATTTCCAGTCCATCAGGAACCTGAAATGTTTTAAGGGCTTCTTCAGCTGAAAGAGCTATTTCTTGATTTTTTGCCTGATCAATTTCATGGACTCGTTTAAAAATAATTTCTTCCGTTCCAGATTTCCACGGTCCGGGATGATTGTAAAAAAGCATACTGTATTCAACTTCGTAACCCCCTTCTTCAATCATTCGCTCGGAAGGGACATAACCGAAAACGTCATTTGCGTAAGCTGTCACCCAGATATGTTTTGCCTTTAATTCTTTTTTCAGTCGAACAGCGTAATCAGCAACAACTTCCCCTCCGAGGAAAACCATTTTCAAATCGTCACCAAAACTCCAGATTTGAACAGGCATCGGGTACGATTCCGGCAGACGACCTTTTCTTGCAAAGGTTTCTTTCATGAATTCAGCACGGCGTTTTACATGAATGTTTGAACTTTTCAGATCCAATTCAAATTTGGACATGGGAGGAAAATTAACCGGAAGCCCTGCAAACCCGAAGGATGATTTAAGTTTGCCCGAAATGGGTTCCAATTTCTCCGCGATGACTCTTTTTACTTCCGTTGACATGGTCCTTCCATGCCCAACAGCCATCTCATAAGTTCCACGTGGTTCCGTATTGGCATCTGCTCCACAACCAATGGTGCATAGGGCAGTTGCGCCGGGATTAATGTCTTCCAGATATTCCGAAGCCAACCCCGCCCAGTCCCCGGTAATTTTATTGAATTTTCCAGTTAAAGTGACACAGTGACAAGCATAGTTAAAAACAATCCCCCGGACTTTTCCGTCAGTTCCAAGAATTTTTAAAATAGGAACGGAATGGTCGACAACCCCTTCTGGATTGAAAGCCATCGCAACACATTTCCCATTTTTCAATTTTCTTCGATTGCCTGCAAAGCCAACCTTGCCTTGTCCAAAAGTAAGTTTGCCGGGAGATAAATCTGCAATCGCTTTTTCAACACCTTCCACAATGCGTTTTTCCAGGAAGAGATTGTACTTCTTGATATTAGCAACCTCTTCTTTGGTCAATTCTTCACGATACAAATTCGGAGCAAAACCCTGCACCTGTGGACCAGCATGGGTATGGGTGGAAGAAAGAACAAAACGATGACGGGGAATGGAAAACTTTTTTTCCAACTGTCGTGATATTTTTGTTGTTAGTTCACCCGGAAAACCGATCGATTCAAGAGCACAAAGGGCATGAAGATTTCCATCTTTCTGACGGATGACCATTGTTCGGACATAAATGACATCCTGAACACCTTCGTAGGGAGTTGATCTTTCATTGTAGCCGGATAAACGAATGGGAGTTTCGGGAATTACATCCAGCTTGCTGAATCCGAACTCCAATTCAGGATTATCTTCTGCCTGAGCTGCAAGAGTTGTCGATAGGAAAATCATCAGGCAGATTAACGAGGAAATTCTCTGTAAATAATTCATAGCGGCCCTTAATTTTAAGGATTCGTTTGTATTCTGAAATATAATTGCTGTCATCCTCCGGGCGAAGGAGAAATTATGACAGCAAAGTAAGAAAAATGGAAAATATAAATATTCTCAAAACTCGGTTGTGCTTGTTGTTGTTAAATCAATATCATTTCTCTGATTACGCATCAGAGATTTTTGAGACTGATTGTAGGCCTACTCGGTGATTATGGATGACCGCTTGGAAGCAAGTTCCTGGAGCAGTTCATCAGTCGTATCAACCATTTCATTAATATCAGGAACAAGTCCTGCCTGTAACATGGCAACAGATAACATTTGTGATCCTGTCTTCCTGATGAAATCATCATTTTCAGAATTCACAGAAAGTTCTCTCAACTTTTTAACAAGCGGAGCATCCGGATTCACTTCAAAAATATGTTTCGACATTTCAAAATCCTGTTTCGACATGCTTAATACTTTTTGAAGATGAGTGCTCACTGCCCCTGCAGGATTAACAAGACAGCAGGAACTTTCTGTTAAACGTTTTGATTCTCGAACACTTTCGACTTTGTCACCAATCGTTTCTTTAAAAAGTTCCAGAACCCGATTGAAACCAGAAGGTGATTCCGTTTTTTCTTCTGCCTTCTCATCATCAGAATCTTTATTTTCTGAATCCTTTTCGTCTGACAAATCAACATCCGATGAATCAATGGATGTGATGCTGTGTTCCTTATAAGCCATCAGGTTGGCAAGAACAATTTCATCTACAGGGTCAGAAAGGTATAAAACTTCAATCTTCTTCTTGTTGAAAATTTCGAGGTTCGGATTCTTTTTAATGGAATCGATATCTGTACCGCTGATGTAATAAATCTGTTTTTGATCAGAAGATGCTCGTTCGATGTAGGCATCAAGTGATGTCAGGTTTTCAGGATGATTTGATGAAGTGAACCTGAGAAGCCCTGCAATTCTGTCCCGGTTTTCAAAATCGTTATGGACACCTTCACGAAGGATAATGCCGAATTCCTGATAGAATTCCCGATAATTGTCCGGTTCTTTTTCAGCTTGTTTTTCGAGAAAACCGAGGACTTGTTTTACGAGAACCTTTCGGATTTTACGGAAAATTGTATTGTCCTGAAGTGATTCACGGGAAACATTCAAAGGCAAATCTGCGGAATCAACCAGTCCATATAGAAATCGTAAGTATTCCGGAAGCACATCCCTGCAGGATCGATCCACCAGGATCCGTTTCGCACAAATTTGCAATCCGTTTTCATAACCACCAAACCCGAGTTTCTCAATATTGTTTTTCGGGCAGTACATAATTGTGTGAAACTGGAAAGGAGAATCACTGGAAATATGCAGATGCCAGAGTGGCTTTTCATCCGTCCGATGTGTCAGGTATTGATAGAAGTTGTCATATTTTTCCTGATCAAGCTGACTTTTTGGTTCGACCCAAATTGGGGGTTGGTTATTAACATGCTCATCTTCAAGCATGATCGGATGTGGAATAAATGTTGAATAAGTGTTGAGGATATGTTTCAGTCGAGTTGAACCTGCAAATTCCTTTTGATCTTCAAGAAGATGCAACCTTATTTGTGTCCCACGTTCAACATCATCTGCTTCTTCAATTGTAAATTTTCCAGTTCCATCGGAAACCCATCGCCAGCCTTGTTCTTCCTTGTAACTTCGGCTGATGACTTCAACTTTCCCTGCAAGCATGAACGCAGAATAAAATCCAACGCCGAACTGACCAATCAAAGAGAGGTCCTTTTTACTTTCTCCGGTTTGGCTTTTGAAGAATTCTTTTGAACCGCTGTGCGCGATGGTTCCGAGATTCTGAATCAATTCATCTCGTGTCATTCCGATACCATTGTCTTTGATGACAAGAAGATTTTCTTCTTCATTGACTTCAAGATGGATTTCGAGTTCTGCATCATCACGGTATTTATCTTCAGATAACGTGATATGTCGAAATTTATCCAAAGCATCAGAAGCATTGGAAATTAATTCCCGAATGGCAATTTCTCTATTCTGGTAAAGCGAATGAGAAAGAAGGTGAAGAAGTTGTTTGATTTCAGCCTGAAAACCGAATTCTTGTTGATTCGTTTCTGTTGTCATAGTTAATTCGTAATCCTCTGATTCTTATAAAAAAGTAGGTTTAATGGTTTCCTGATGATCCTTTTTTGAGAACGATTCGTTCACACGATATTCCATTCAGGTTAATTTGTTGTTTGGTAAAGGGGAGCAGACTCTCCCTCATCCTTTTTATTCTGTGCGATGAAGAGAATAATTCATTTTTCAAGTTTGAGAGAAGTGTGCAAATGCCCTATTTTGGTGTTATTTACTATCAAACTATCATTTTTCGTGATTTCTACAAATATTCAAGGAATAGACCCGAATTACAAGGTGAGAAAAGCTTGTTTACTTATTTGAGCATGAAGGGCTGAATCGCTCAGCTTAATTGTCGGCGAGCTATAATCCAAGTGTTTTGGTCGTTTATCCTCACTTTCAGATTCACTATTCAAGCTCTAAGGGTAGTATTGTGGGAAGATAGAAAGAATTTAGCAACGATTGTCAAACTGTTCTGATCTTTTCAAGATCATTTGTATCCTGAGTATTGAATTCTCAGGTAAAGATGCCATTAATGTAGGTGTCAAAAAAGGATGATGACAGGTTTTTCCGTGTTAATGTCAATGCGGACTGTGATTCATCTGATACTGTCAAGTATCAAGTTTCCTAAAATTGAAAAGGGGAATCTTATGAAATTTGTAGAAAAATATGCCAAGCTGTTTGCTCTGCTCGGCGTAATTTCTGTTTCCACATGGGGAATGGGATGCGCTAACAGCGATTCCACCACAGCCGATAAAGCTGAAGCAGGCTCAACTGTTAAAGAAGCTAGCGGCGATAAAGCTGCTAGCGGCGATAAAGCTGCTAGCGGTGACAAAGAAGCTAGTGGCGAAAAGAAAGAAGAGAAAAAAGAAGAAAAGAAAGCTGAGTAATACAGCACTTAATCAGTGGCTGCAAAAGATTGCTCTGATGCAGACTGAAACCACTGATCACAGATAGATCAAACGTCGTACGGTTCACAATCGTGCGGCGTTTTTTGTTTGATATCAATAAAATTCATTCGAATAATCCTGTTATGGATCAATCAGGATCCCTATTCAGGCTGTCACTTACTAATCCGTTCGTTACAATTATAAGGTTATGAGCTCAAAGAGCCTGCAAGCTGTTGACTTGAAATCCCTGATTCCGGTCATGCAGGGAGAAAAAGGGTTTGCTGAAATTCTGGAAGCTTTGAAATCGGGTCAAAGTGCCACGATCAGCGGAACCTGGGGCTCATCGTACGCACTTGCGGGGGCTGCTATTGCAAAAAGTTCTCCCGGACCGCTTCTTTTTATTCTTCCAAGAATCAATGATGTGGATGATTTTGCGCTCGATCTCTCGCAGTTTCTGGAAGAAACTCCTGAAATATTTCCTGCATGGGAAACATTGCCTGATGAACATAATGTTTCTGACGTCATTTTTGGAAGCCGGCTGCGGGTTCTGAAACGCCTGGAAAGTTCGTCCCCGCCATCTGTTATTATCACCAGCATTCCCGCATTGCTTCAGCCGGTTCCTTCGCGAAAAACTCGTGAAGAAGGTTCAAGAGAAATTTCCATAGGCGATGAAATTGACCCTGAAGAATTGATTCGCTGGTTGGTGCAACGTGGTTTTGAACGTGTTCCCGCAGTCGAACTTCCCGGTGAAATCAGTATGCGAGGGGGGATTATCGATATTTTCTCTCCCGGTTCGGAAGAGCCTTACCGTATTGAACTGTTTGGGGATGAAATCGATTCTATTCGGTTTTTTGATGCTGAATCACAAAGAAAAACGGAAGATCTGAATTCGGTTGAACTTTCTGTCATCTCGCCCCCGGATCAAAATCAAGATTCTGAAAACGGTCCTGATTCTGTTGCTCATTTTATTGAATCCCTCCCGAAAAATTCATGGATTGCTCTTTCTGAATTTCAAGATTTAATTCACGAAGGAAGACAGTACCTCATGCGAATGGACGAGCCACGTGGTTTGTTCAATGTCGATTCAACAATGGAACGCTGCATACAATTTCCTTCCGTTTCCATCTCTGCTATTTCTGCAGACAGTTTTGATACAACCTGTCATTTGAAAATTGAATCAATCGAACGGTTTACCGGACCGCGAACCAGCGTTTTGAATGAATTGGCAGATTCCGTTCAGCTTGACGCTCAAATTATGATCTGTTGCCATAATCAGGGAGAGTTGGATCGTCTTTCAGAAATGATCCAGGAGCATTCCGAAGAATTAAAAAATAAAATCACCCTCTGCCTGGGTCATTTAACTAAAGGGTTCCGGATCGTTCCGAAGAAACTGGTTGTGTTAAGTGATAACCAATTGTTCGGCAGGGTTGACCTTACCCGGAATGCTGCCAGCAGAAAAAAACGTGTTGAAACACGCGCGATTGACAATTTTCTTGATCTAAAACCGGGGGATGCAGTCGTTCATGTCTCACATGGAATTGGTCGATTTCTTGGAATGAAAATTCTGGAAAAAGATGAGCAACTGGAAGAACACCTGATTGTTGAATTCAAAAATCAATTGCGAGTTTATGTTCCTACATCGTTAATTCATCTTGTCCAGAAATATGTTGGAGCAACGGGAGGTTCTGTTCCATTGTCGAAACTGGGTGGGACTGCCTGGGCAAAAAAGAAACAAAAAGTTGCAGAAGCTGTATCAGATATGGCAAGCGACATGCTCCGGTTACAAGCGTTAAGGGCTTCCAAAGAAGGAATCACTTACCCTGCAGACAGTCATTGGCAAACGGAATTTGATGCCTCATTCCCTTTTGTGGAAACGCGTGATCAACTTCTTGCCATTGATGACATCAAACAGGATATGCAGCAATCTCAGCCTATGGATCGCCTGATTTGCGGGGATGTCGGTTATGGAAAAACTGAAGTTGCAATGCGTGCTGCCTTTAAAGCGATCGATGCAGGAAGACAGGTTGCCATCCTTGTTCCGACCACCGTTTTAGCTGAACAACATTTCAGAACATTATCTGAAAGGATGGCGGAGTTCCCGATTACTATCGAAGTTCTTTCTCGATTTCGTTCTAAAAGTGAACAAAAAAAGATTCTTGAACAAATGGAAGCGGGGACTGTTGATCTGGTTGTTGGTACCCACCGAATTGTGCAAAAGGATGTTCGTTTTAAAAATCTGGGGCTACTTGTTATTGATGAAGAACAGAGATTCGGGGTGAAATCTAAAGAAGCGTTAAAAAAACTCAAACTGGAAATTGATGTTGTCACACTTAGCGCAACGCCAATCCCTCGAACTCTTCATATGTCTTTACTTGGAATTCGGGACATTTCCAATTTAATGACAGCGCCACAGGAACGCCAGCCGATTGAAACGCACATCAGTCGGTTTGATGCAGAACTCATTCGCCATGCAATCATCCGCGAACTGAATCGAAATGGACAAATCTATTTTGTTCATAATCGTGTTCATAATATCCAAAGTATGGCAGATCGAATTCAGCAGATTGTTCCGGAAGCGAACATAGGAATTGGTCATGGGCAAATGAAAGAAGGTGAACTGGAAAGAGTGATGTTTGATTTTGTTTCAGGAGCAATCGACATCCTTGTTTGCACAACTATTATTGAAAGTGGATTGGATATCCCAAATGCAAATACCATTTTTATTCATCAGGGAGATCAGTTCGGACTTGCAGATCTTCATCAGTTACGTGGGCGCGTTGGAAGATACAAACACCGCGCTTATTGTTACCTTCTCATCGAAGAAGGAAAAATTCTGACGACAAATGGTGCAAAAAGATTAAAAGCGATTGAAGAATTCAGTGAACTTGGTGCTGGATTTAAAATTTCCATGCGTGATTTGGAAATTCGAGGAGCAGGTAATATTCTGGGAACCGAACAAAGTGGCCATATCTCCTCTGTCGGATATGAACTTTATTGTCAGCTTCTTGAAAACGCGGTCTGTACGTTGAAAAATCTGCCCAAGCAGGAACCGGTTCACGTATTCATTGATCTCCCCGTATCTGCTTATATATCAGACAGTTACATTTCCAATAACCGCCAGAAAATTGAAATGTATCGAAAGGTTTCTCTCGTCAAAAAATTCGGGGAAATTGAATCCATCAGGGAAGAATTGCGTGACCGATTCGGTCCGATGCCTGAAGAAGTTTCTCAATTATTAATTTTACGAGAAATTCAGCTCCTTTCCTGGTTCTGGGGGATTGAAGAGATCCGAATTGAGGATGGTTTTTTTCTTTTTCAGTATAAAGATTCCCGCCAGATGGAACAGCTTAAACAATTATTAGGAAAAGACTTACGTATTGCAGATCATAAAAGTGCCTACCTTGTTTTGCCTGATTTGGAAGATATGGAAATGATGGTTCTCAAGCATTTGAAAGAGGTCTTGCAGTTAAATGGGTAACGGGCCTATAATCCGCTGCCCTTAAGTTATCTGATCGGGATTCATTTTGAATCCTGAAAGTAAATTGGAATCATTTGAAGCACTGTTTTCTAAGTGAAATCAATTTACAAAATGTTTTTTTATAAGCATTTCAAGCATTTCAAAACTCCTTCCTCACTTGTCAATTTGAATGAACGACACTTCATTCTGGTGTCAACAAAACTTGAAGCGCTTGAACCTGTAGCGGGAAATAATAATGCGCACCGCGCTAAACTGTTTAATAATATTAGTCATCTTTTCCGGTTGTGATTCAATCGGCAAGGTAAAAAGTGAGAATCCGGTTCTCGGACCTCCTCCTCCGCGCATGCCTCTGGGCAAAAAAGCGGACTCGCATAGCAAAGCCCTTGCGAGCACAAATGAAATTAAACTTGTTCATAATGAAGTATCTAACGATTCTTTCAGGGGGAATGATGTTATTGCCATGGTAAATGGTGAACCTGTATTTGCTTCTGAAATTACAGATCTCCTCTCCGGTCAAATGAAAATGTATGACCAGAAGGTTGCAAGTGGAGAACTCAGCCCTGAACAATTCACCCAGGCAAGAAAACAGCTTTGTAAAAACTTTTTACCAAGAGTGATTAAACAGCATGTCCTTCTTTCAGAAATGAAGAAAAATCTGACTGAAGAACAACAGGAAGAATTAAATACTCAATTAAAAGAGGGATTTAAAAACCATATTGAGGGACTCAAAAAAAGAAATAATGTTCAAACCCGATATGAACTCGAAAAAATTCTGGCAAAACAGAACATTGAACTGGTTGATATGGAATACCTGATCATGAACGAGGAACTTGCCAAGTTCTATGAAGGTTCCAAAGCGAGGGAAAAAACATCCCAGCAAATCACACGGGCTGATCTTCTTGCTGAATACAAAGCCAGAAAAAAAGATTACATTGTTGAGGGGACGGTCAAATGGCAACAAATTTCCATTAACTACGATCAGCCTGGCGGAAAAGAAGAAGCTCTGGATATCATGAAAGATATCATTGAGAAACTTGGAACAGGAACTTCATTTGAAGAGTTAGCCAAAGAATATTCTGATGGACCGACTGCAGGAAATGGTGGAAACTGGGGCTGGATTAAACCAGACAGTCTTTCAGAAACCGTGCTGGTAGACTCTTTAAACACTCTTCCCAGAGGAAAAATCAGTAAAGTCCTGGAAGGAAAACAAGGATATCATCTCATCCGAATTCTGAAACGAAAAAGAACTCGAACCATTTCGTTTGAAGAAGTTCAGGGGAAAATTAAAAAAGACCTGGAAAACGCACAAAGAAAAGAAGCTTTTGAAAAAGTGTATAAAGAACTTCGGGCACAGGCAGATGTTCAAACTGTTTTTGATGCGGAATCAGGACAGGAAGAAACAATGATTCAAAAGAAGCAGCGTCCCCCAATTTTTAAATAACTATTTATGACACAAGAATTTATAAACATTTAAACAAGATGTTAATTCATTGGACAATCATGAATTTTGGATTAATTATAAAAAATAAACATTTTTTAAGAAACTCCTATTGACCAGAAACGGCGATATAAGATATTAACCGACCCACTTCAAACTCCTCTCTACAAACACACCTAAATTACATATCGAAAACATTTCAATTTGAGGAATACTTCCTCATTTAAAATTACGGGAATCAGAACTGTGAAAGTCTGTGGGTCTTTCTGTTAATACAGAACCTCATTCACTGGAAGATTCGCATGTCACTTCTAAACAGACTTATTGAAAGAGATCATCGTGATGACTCAAACCAAAAAACAAAACAAGAAGATTAGTCCGATCCGGAAAAAGGAATACCCATTGGGTAAGCTGGCTGGATTATTTGCCTGTGCAATATTGATTGCAGTGGCCATGTGGATGTCCAATAGTCACCAACAGGTGAAACTAGCATCAGCAGCGGAGAAAGATCAGGTGACCCGAACACGTTCGGTAACCAAATCTCTTCATGCAAAGGAGTCTGCCAGAAACCTGTTAAAACAGGGTAAGCAGATGTATTTCAAACAGAAATATAATGAATCGATTGTTTTGTTCAAGAAGGCTGCCAAAAATGGTCGCTCCCTGAGTTCCGCTGATCAGAAATCTCTCCGCAGCTATTATTCTGCTGCCAAAGGGAAACTTACTTTACGGGAACAGGCAAAATCACGAAAAGCCAATCGAAGTGCTTCTGTTGTACGGGCACAAGATCCCGATGCGGAAGCTTCTGATGATGTCGATGAAAAATTGCTAGCTATTCAAAATCTTTCTACAAAAGAACAGGCAGAACTCTTAATTAAATCTGCCAGAAAAGATATTAAAAACAATAAATACAATAATGCAAGAATCAAAACTCTTAAAGCGAAAGAGATGAATGCCACTTGGGGATTACTTGATGACCAACCTTATCACGTACTGGCTGATCTGGAACGATTAACTGGTACAAAAATGATTCTCGCCAGTTCATCCAGAAAAACCAAGTCAGAAAAATCGTTACTAAGAGGTCTGGATAAAAAAACAATCGCTTCTTCTCACCGTGATAAAACTCTTAAGCTTTTAAATGAAGCTCGACTGGATTTGGGTGAAAATAAATTCAAAGAGGCAAGAGAGAAAGCATTACTTGCTGAAAAAGCAAAAATTACATATGGAGCTTACGACGATCGACCTGAACTCATTCTTGCAGACATTGAACGAAAGAGTAAATTGCAAAATGATAAAAGAGTTCAAGTTGCCAAAAAAGGTAATAAGGATTCGTCCTCTAACGTAAAAGTAAAAGCAAAAGCAATTGCTTTGTTGGAAGAAGCTCGGAAATCCTTAAACAAAGGTGATGTTGCTGTTGCTCGTCAGAAAGCACTCCAGGCAAAAAAACTGGATGTTTCTTACACCATTTTTGAAGATCGACCTGAAATTGTCCTCCATGCAATCAACAAAGCAACACTTGATACTAATCCAACAACAAAAACAAAACTCAATAAATCCGGGAGTCCCGAAGATCCACTCAAAATTCCTAATCCTTTCAGTAATGACAAGCCTCTGCAGGTAAAATCTGAAATCCGTCTGCCTGAGAAACAGTTAAAAACATCAGAGCCATTAAGGATTGCCAAAGTTAAACATGAAACACTCAAAATGATTCCTACGCAAGCAAAATCAGATTCAATCCTTGAACTGCTACCGGAATCTCGAGAAGACCTTCGTGAAATCGCACAGATGGAAGTTCTGAAACCTGATGGCAAATCAGCAGATGAACTTTATACCATTGGATTAAAATCATTACGACGAGGAAACAGAAAGGATGCTTACAAAGCATTCCTTGCAGCTTACAATTCCGGTCAACAGCTTGACCCTTATCGTAAACAGCAACTTCACGATTTCCTTCGACAACTTGCCCCTCGGATGAATAAAAGAAAGATGGCTGGAAATGGTATTCAGCAGGTTGGCTTTGAAGATTCTGAAAAGGGACCATTAACTGCCAGCGAACAACTAAGTCGCCCTGGTAGTATTGAATCAATCGAACGGAATTACAAAATTCGTTATGAACGAGTACGGACTGAATACCTGAATGCCGTTTTCAAAGCAGAACGACTACGGGAAAAGAATCCGAAGAAAGCTTTAGAAATTCTTGACACAGTTATGGATCGAGTTGAAAAAGCAGAACTGGACAAGGAGACTGTTGCCCCTATGATGGCTCAGCTTTCACGTGCTCGTGCTGGTGTTGAAAGTTATATTGCTCAACGTCAACCAATCATTGATTCACAGGAACATAAAAAATCGATTGAAGACAATATTCGCGCTGAACGTAATTTTAAAGTTACACGTGACCAGGAATTCGCTGAAATTGTTGAAAAATACAATGAATTAATTGCCCAAAAACGATTTAAAGAAGCAGAATTAAAAGCAGAGGAAGCAAAAGAACTTGATCCGGAAAATCCGATCGCGATGCAACTCTTCTGGCAAGCTCGTTTTGCTTATAGAACGGATAGTAATGATAACCTGAAGAATGATGCTGAAAAAGCTTTCTGGGAATCTTTGAATGAAGTGGACCAGGCAAAAATTGCTCATTATGGCAGCCCATTCAAGTTTCCTGATTTGAAAAAATGGGAAGACCTTAAAAAACGACGTGGAAAATACGGTCGCCCGGATAATCATATTGAAACCGAAAAAGAAGAACAGATTCGAAAGAGTCTGAACCAGCCCATCACTTTGCATTTTCACGAAAAACCTCTCCAGGAAATTTTCGAACAAATTGCAGGACAGATTGGTATCGATTTCCATATTGATGAAGCAGGTTTTACAGATGCCCAGATTACTTCTGAATCTCTTGCTTCGATTGATGTTGATGGAATTTTATTGAAAAATGCTTTGAATCTTCTTCTTGAAGAACGTGGACTTGGCTACATGGTCAAAAATGAAGTCCTTTACATTACCAGTGAATCTCGCCGTCAGGGTGAATTAAGACTTTTCGTTTATCAGGTTGCAGATCTGGTTACACCCATCCCTGATTTTCATGGTAGTAACAATCCATTTGGCTCAGGATTAAGCACAGGAAACTTCAGTGTTCCGTCCACAGGTGGATTACAGCAAGTCTCCGGTCAGGGGTTTGCACAGGTTAATCAAACTGGTTCGGGTAACTCTTTTGCTGAAGCCAATATCAGAAGAAATCGACCAGAGCGAGATTTTGATAATCTGACAGAACTTATTCTTACAACAGTTGAACCGAGTGCATGGGAAGAAATTGGTGGTAGCGGAACTATCGTTCCTAACGAAGGTACATTAAGCCTTGTGATCAGAACAACGGAAGAAGTTCACGAACAGATTCGTGATCTGTTGCAACAACTCAGACGTCTACAAGATCTTCAAGTGACCGTGGAAGTCAGATTTGTCTCTGTTAATGATCAATTCTTCGAACGAATTGGAGTCGATTTTGACTTCAATATTCAAGATAATGTTGATGGTGATACAAACGGCTTATCACAGGACTTCGGTATTCCTGGTGGAATTGCTGGTGGTGCTGGTGCTGGTGGTGCTGGTGGTGCTGGTGGTGGTGCTGCTGGTGGTGGTGCTGCTGGTGGTGGTGCTGCTGGTGGTGCTGGTGGTGGTGCTGCTGGTGGTGCTGGTGGTGCTGCTGGTGGTGCTGGTGGTGCTGCTGGTCAGCAAGGTGGTCAGCAAGCAGGCGGCCGAGGGTTCGACGTGGACCAGACATTACAGCTTCCTAACTTGGACAAATGGAAAAACACAGCTTCCATTGTAGGTCTTTCAGCACCGGGAGTCTTCACCCAGGATTTGGATGTTGGATTCCGACAAGGTTCATTTGATATTGGTGTTCCAGATTTTGGAAACTTCAATCCGAATGCTGGTATGCAGGTTGGTATGGCTATCCTGAGTGATATTGAAGCCTTTTTCTTTATTCAAGCTGCTCAAGGTGATTCAAGAACCAATACTTTATCAGCACCTAAAGTTACTTTGTACAATGGTGAAACAGTTACAATCATAGATACTGTCAACCGGCCATTTGTATCCGGCCTGACTCCTGTTGTTGGTGTCGGAGCAGTTGGATTCCAGCCTCAGATTAGTTTAATCTCCGAAGGTGTTACTTTAACGGTCACTGCAATTGTCTCTGCAGATAGACGATATGTGAGACTAACCGTTGTTCCACTCTTCCAAACAATCACTGATATTTTCACATTCACCTTTGCTGGTGGTGCCGGTGCACAGACGGGTCAAACCGGTGGTGGAGCTGGTGGTGGAGTGAGCGGTGGTGGTCAAGGTGGTGTTGGTGGTGGTGCTCAAGGTGGTGCTCAAGGTGGTGCTCAAGGTGGTGCTCAAGGTGGTGCTCAGGGTGGTGCTCAAGGTGGTGCTCAAGGTGGCCAGGGTGGTGGAAATGTTAACGGAAATAACAACACCATTAACCAAGCCCAAACCTTAACAATTCAGCAACCTGTTTTTGAAACAGTCAGTATTGCCACAACTGTCTCTGTTCCTGATGGTGGTACAGTACTACTAGGTGGAATCAAACGATTGCAGGAAGGACGTAACATGGCTGGGGTTCCCATCCTGAACAAACTTCCGTACATCAGCCGACTCTTCTCAAACACGGGAGTTGGTCGTGAAACTGCAAGCATCATGCTTATGGTCACTCCAAGAATTATTATTCCTGAAGAGGAAGAAGATTTACTTGGAATTCCGACTGAATAAAATTTACTGAGTCTAGCCTCTGGGTAAAACCGTCGCGAAATGCGGGACATTCGCGGCGGTTTTTTTGCGCCCCTCACTTCTTATCTGACTGGATGTACGCAAACAAGTCGCGGATTTCCTGATTCGACAATGTCGAAAGAAGTTTTTCAGGCATTAAAGAGAGAGTTGACTCTTTCATCTCTTCAATTTCATCACGGTTCAAAACCGTTCTTTTATTTTTGGAATCCAGGATCGTAATAGTTCCAGGAGTTGATTCCGCAAGCAAGCCCGTCAGAACCCGGCCTGATTCTGTCTGGATAATATGAGCGATGTACTGCTGACGGATCATGCTGCTTGGGTCAATAATGTTTTTGGAAAGTTGATTGATATCTTTTCGTTCTGCTCCTGTTAAATCAGGACCAATGTTCTCTCCTTCTTTGTGCAGCTTATGGCAGATGCCACAATGTTTCATGAATAATATTTTCCCTGGCTCCGTGGTTCCTTTCCCTTTGCGAAGGATTCCAATGACTGCCCGGATTCGTCCCTGTTTTTCAAGGGGAGTTGCAGGCCCTACTTTTCCAAAATGTTTGGAAATGAGTTTTTGAATCTCTTCATTATTGTGTTCGTTCAATTGTTGCAGAAGTTCAAAATTAAATGCAATTTTCGGAATTTTATTTTCATCGAGATGTTTGAGAACTTTGATTGCCCATTCACTCCGTCCACACAGTATGCGAATCGCCTGTGCCTTCACCGATGAAGAAAAACGGGGATAGTTTTGCAGAATGATCTCTGCAATTTCCGGTTTGTTTGAATACCCCATTGCTTCAATGATTGCTTTGAGGATCGGACCTTTCGACGTTTTTATAAAATGGACCAGTTTTTCAGCCTGCCTGATTTCTCCCATTGTTTTAATTAGTTGGATTTGTGATTTGTTGGTTTGACCGATTTGTGAAATGAGAGTCAATGCTTTTTTGAAAGACTCCGGCTGGTTTAACCTCAAGCCGAGTTCAATGATTTTTGGATCGTTCGGGAAGGAAGCCCAAAGGATATCCCAACCTTGTTTCAAATTTTCAGGGACAGATTTCATTTTTTTTCCACTCAACGCGATGGAAAGTCCATTTGCAATCAAGAGCTTATCCGATTTCTCTGGCTTCGAATTCTCGGAGTTTAATTTCTCGGAGTCTAATTTCTCGGGGGCTAACATGATTAATCGCGAAATGGCTGCATAAGAGTCCGACGTTCCTTCTTCCGTGAACCTTCTTGTAACCCGTTCAACAATCCAGTTCTTCACAATCGAATAATTCCAGACGCTTTCTGATTTAAAAAGATCAAGCAGCAGAGAAGTGTGACTGATGGTTTTGTCTTCAATCGCCCACCAGATTAACAAAGGCATGAAAGGATCTTTTTCATCTTCGTCATGTTTCCAAAGTTGCTCAACAAGTTGAAGGCATTGCGGACCATCCAACCGTTTTGCAGTACAAGCTAATTGTGAACGGACAATCACGCTCTTGTCGTTCT
>JAJRVU010000502.1 GCA_024277145.1 Planctomycetota bacterium | reverse complement strand
ATGGAATTTCCTTTTTCCTGACCGTACTTCTCAATAATTTTATCTCGAAAACGATCAGATAACGGTTCAATCCAATCGGTAATCTTCTCTTTCAACCAGATTAATTTCTCAGCATCGTTTTCTGGAACCTGATCTTCATATCCACCATTGTAGGGAAGCCATTCATAAAACTGCGAAGAATGGCAGTGAAGCATCTCAATTATTCGATCGAACACAGGTCCAATATCAAAAATCACCGTGGGAGAAAACGGGTACGGATGTTTAAAATCATCAGACATGTAAGCAATAACAGGATTTTTCTTCAATGCAGGAACCTCCGGAACAACAGGAGGAACCGTCACCATATAAGCAGCATCGCAAACAACTTGTGATGTTGCGCGATGATCAGGATGATAATCATTCAGTCGATGTGTAATGATCAAATCAGGCTGATAATTTCGAATTAATGCAATAATTTCCAGCCTAGCCTCTATCGTTGGTTGCAAATAACCATCGCGATGACTCAAAACCTCTCCAGAAATCCCAATGACCTTTGTAGCCTCGCTTGCTTCTTTTCGGCGAATTTGAACAAGTTCATCTCCCGAAATACGATGGTGACCCGACTCTCCATTCGTCAGGCTGACATAGTGAACTTCATGCCCTGCTTGTTTATAAAATGAGGCAATCCCTCCTGTTTTGATTTCACAATCGTCAGGGTGAGCACCAATAACCAGAATTCGAAGTGTTTGGGATGAATTTTCCAATAAAAGAGTCCTTTGTATTAATGTAATTACCCATATTTTTTCAGGCGAGATACAGATATTTTCACTGATTATTCGTTAAATCTACGTCACGGAAGAAGATATTAAAAAGCGTGAGAAATAATCATAGCTATTCAATTGATTATTTTGATTTCTCTGTAAAAATAACAGTATAAAAATAATGGTGAAAGAATATTCCATTTATATACTCAAAATAAAACGTATCTAATTCGATAAGTATTATGATCGAATACGGAGAGCCAGACAATGAATGCAGAAACAACTTCTCTTACTTCTAATGAGGTTTATGAAGATCCGCTGGATATCATGGACGAAATTGATAAATTGAAAAAAGAGAAAGAGATAACAATACTGGCTCATTATTATGTTGATGGTGAAGTTCAGGATATCGCAGACCATGTAGGAGACAGCCTCAAACTGGCACGAATCGCCACAGAACTGGAAACTTCACGAATACTATTCAGTGGCGTCCACTTCATGGGAGAATCTGCAAAAATATTGAGCCCCGATAAACAGATTCTCATGCCTGATCTTAATGCGGGATGTTCTCTGGCAGAGAGTTGTCCTCCTGAAAAACTTGACGCTTTTCAAAAAGACCTACGAAAAAAAGGACATGATTTTGTCACCGTTGCCTACATTAACACTTCAGCAGCTGTAAAAAGTCTTTGCGACTGGATTGTCACTTCAGGAAATGCACAAAGCATTATAGAACGAATTCCGAAAGACAAAGAAATTCTTTTTGTGCCGGACAAACACCTCGGACGATATTTAATGGAAGTTTGTAATCGGGAAATGATTCTTTGGGAAGGGGCGTGCATGGTTCACGAAATCTTTAGCCTTCAAGATTTACTTCGTGCCAAAAAGAACAACCCCGGCAGTATCGTTGTTGCTCATCCTGAATGCCCGCAAAACATTCTTGAAGTAAGTGACTTTATCGGCGGAACGGAAAAAATACGCCTCTACGCGAATTCCATCAAGGAACCAACAACATTCCTGGTTGCAACAGAACCAGCAATGATTTACCCCATGCAGAAATCAGCCCCTCAGCATACCTACATTCCTGTTCCCGGAATTATGGCGACAACAGGGGAAACCTGTGCCTGCAATCGTTGCCCTCACATGGCTTTAAATACACTTGCAAAAATTCGCGACTGCCTGAAAAACGAAGCCCCTGAAATTGTGTGGAAACCTTATTTTGCAGATGCACAGGAAGTCCTGAAAAAAAGCCTGCTTAATTAACACAATCCGAATGAATTAACATCGCTTAATATCAACCTCTGTATTTTACATCAATCATGAATTGATGTAGCGGAATATTCCCTACAAACTGACTATCAGTTTTCTGAAATCAATCCTGATCAAAATTCAAACCGACCTGACATCTGTTTATAAAGTAAGCTTGGAACGGTGGGTGTGCGCATTCCCTGATTGAATCATTTCCATGTAATCCAATGGGTTCCCCACATTATACGTGCAAGAAAAAGACAGACGGATTTCAGGCCTCTTAATGTATCAGCAGATATTAACATCCAGAATCGGCTTCTCGTTGCTCATTATTGCAGCACTTCTGGCTACCATTCTCTTTCCACCCGAACTTCTTGGGGACGATCAATTCCTTACTCTTCCAACGCTAACTTTACCAACTTTACCCAGCGAGCCTGATAATATTTCATCCGGCAATATTACCTTTCCACAACCAGAAACAATCACAGCAGAAAGTATAATCAACCCTGACCAAACCAATTATTGGATCGTCAGCAGTAGAAAACTTGACCAGAACGATATGCTGGCCGGTTTGTCTAAACGGCTGGAATATTTTCAATCGTCTGGAAATAATCAACTTCAACAAGTAAATCGTCAAAGTTACCTGCAATCAATCAATCCAGATATTCCTATTTGCATTATCATTCACGGAAGTTTTACTACATGGCAGTCAATTAAAACTAATAGTTCTCAAATCGTAAAATGGTTATCTGCAACTGCACCTTCAAGACCAATGCAGTACATTTTCTACACTTGGCCAAGTGAAACAAAGATTCCACTAGTCCCCCGAATACAAGTTCTCAGACTCGGAAGAAAAGCTTCAATTAATGGGTTTTATCTGGCACAACATATTTGTGAATTACCCGGAGCATCTCAAATGACCCTGATCTGCCATAGCCATGGAGCAAGAATTGCTTCTTCTGCTTTGCATTTACTGGGTAACGGCGTTGTTGAGGGAATGCGATATGCAACAGTCAGAGATAACAAACGACCGATTCGGGCTGTTTTCCTGGCAGCTGCAATTGATCATCATTGGTTAAATCCTGGCAAACGATTTAACAGGGCGATTCACCGTGCAGACGCTATTCTCGTTCTAGTTAATAAAGACGACTGGGCATTATCGCTTTATCCATTCAGAAGAATATTCTCAAACAGAGCACTGTCAAAAACAGGTTTTACGAGTAGAGACAAAAATGAACTAGGATATCTAACTCACAAGCTTTATGAATTAGATGTAACAGAACAAATCTCACGCGGTCATTTTTTAATTAAATATGTTGAGAACCGATCCATTGCCTGCTCCATCGCACCATTTGTTAATTATGTTGACAGAGAAGAATTGCACACGCCGTTTCCTACAATGAAAATTGAATCTCACGCAGCAACTTCATCAAAATAATTCATCCTTTAACATTTCCATTCTGCCCGCACTCATTTCCACTTGTCCCCTCACCGAACTATACTTTTGGCATTAACTGATCGCGCGCAAAGTATATCCCTGCTAAATACCCCACCTTTTCCTCAATATTCATATTATCACTTAAACACTTAACAAGCAGAGGTTTTTGTATTAGCCTGACTCTTCAATTGTCCGAACTATCGGTAAATCCATCACAATTGTATTAATCCTTACAAGCATTATAACCGATACATTTTAAACCGGGCCATTTATATCCATGGGATATTTCCGTACATAGAATTTGGTTATCAGCTACAGCAACTATTAATAAAACAACCTGCTTGAATTGATTGGACCATTTAAAATTATTATTTCATAACTCAACTAATGAGTTTCAATATAGTTTTAAATGGAAATTGAAGCAGGTTAAGCATCAAATTTAATATTTGATGTAGGAGGGCGTTATAATGGGACGTGCACAAATTAGTGCCGTGGTAATTTTTCTGTCTGTTACTCTGATTATGGCAGGTTGTTCAACAACCGTTTTCACAGGTAAACTGAGTAGAAAACAATCAGAAGGAATTAGTCCTGATCGATTAGCTTCCATTGCAGGAATGTTCGAGAAGCAAGGCAAAACAGATCAGGCAGTTCATCTCTACTCTCATGTTTTGAATTATTTCCCTGAACATGATATGTCCAGTGATAGACTCTACGCACTGCAAAATGGCGAAAGACCTCTGGATCATTCAGATGTCATCATTGCAAACAAGTCTACCGGCAACCTCAAACGTATCAGCCAGTTCCGGTCAAAACCTTTGCCATCTGT
>JAJRVU010000501.1 GCA_024277145.1 Planctomycetota bacterium | reverse complement strand
GAACAATGCCATAAATACAAAGCCGATGACTGAATGAATCATCATCAACCCGAAGCCAGTTAGCAGGTAAAATGCTCCTTCTTCCGACGTTTTTCTGGCAGCAATAAATTTGACCACTGCAACAGGCAAGCCGAGAGAGATGACAGTGCTTGACAGGGTGAAAATGGAAACTGCAAAGGCTAAAAGCCCGGATTGATCAGGCCCTAATGAACGATACACCAATGCGCGAAATGCCATCCCGCCAGCAACAACGCTCAACACCATCAACAGTGTATGGCCGATCGTTCTCCAGTCAACAATTGGCCTGGAAGACAGGATCTTTTCTTCTTTTTCAATACTGATACTTGATGTCATTCTGGTGACTTGCCTGGGGGTTTTATATTATTGGTAACTTGAGAGCCTGACTATTTTTCTTTTTTATAGCCAGCTAATGAAAAGATGTATGGAATTCCTGCAAATGATTTTTTGTAGGTAAGCATCGGCTTTGTGGGGATCTCATGGAGTTCCAGACCATGTTTTTTGCCCGTATCCTGAAGCTTTTTTATACTCAATGGACCATCTCCATCGGTCACTCCAAAAAACAGGCTTCTCGGCCAATGAACCAGTAACGGTATAAATCCATAGGCATAAATTTTTCTAGGGGAAGGTGGTGCTAAAGACTCAAAACATTGATGAAGGTAATAACCTGCCTGGTGATTGTGGTAGAAAAATACCTGTCCTCCAGGTTTCAGGAGTGAAGAAAATATTTCAAACGCCCGATCACGATCAAGGTACATTAATACTCCGTTGCACATAATTACATCACACGATTCTGGTTCAATATGATTTGTTAAATCAAGGTAGCCTCCAATTTCAAACCGGACGTGACTGTATTTCTGCTCTTGCTGGTACTGCCTGGCAAAGGAAATTTCTTCCTGGTTAATGTCAAACCCGATGACTTCAGCTTCAGGAGCAACCTGTGATGCTGCAAAGGACCATTGGCCAGGCCCGGAACCGACATCCAGAATTCTTTCTGCTGAACTGTTAAGGCCATTCTCGGTTAAACTTTCAATGTAAGGTTCCAGTCCAATAGAAAACCGATTATCAATATAGTCTTGAATTGCTGGTGAAATAGTGGTCATCCAGGAAGTCCCTTCTTAAAAATTTGGTAGGCTTCCTGTTCGTTAAACGGGAGGCAAATTTCAGGACGGCTTTGTAATGTTTCAAAAAATTGATACCAGAAGTTTCGTGTTTCCGGGTAAAAATTTGTGATGTGCAAATAATAGCTATGTAACCAGGGATTACTTATCCTGCGGTAATATCGCAATCTTGTTTTGACAGGCATGGGAAGAACTTCGTTGAGCGTTCGTTTTAACTGCTGTTGATCAAGTGCCTGCTCTGTCATTCGGTGATGAATTCCAAGCGATTTTCGAGGAAGAACTTCAAGATGAGAACTCGATTGATGCTTGTAACGATGATTTCCAAAACGATAATCAGGAACAGTAATCAAGTTTTCAATTCCGTACTTTGCAAGAATTCGATCCGTCACTCCCGGTTCCCATGCATGACACGGAGGGACAAAAGTTTTGATGCCAGTAAGATTGATTGATTGGCAGATTTGATCACAAAGAGACAAGTGTCTTTCCTGCTGCTCTTCGGGAACAGGACTACCCTGGTCAAGGTTATAGAATTCTGCATGGGTCGCAGTCCATTTCCAGTGATCAACCACATAATCATATCCGTGCGATAATCCATGATGCTGAATTGGCAGAAATTCGCGGTTTTCAATCATGAATGAAACAAGTTCCCGTGCAAACGGAAGTGCACCTCCCAAACCGGAAACATTTTCATAATCGAGGTAGCGAAACGTGTAAGCAATGGGAATACATGTTTTAAAATCCCGTGCAAGGTCAAGAAGCAGTTCGTAGTTTTCCAGTGGAATGAGCCGTTCTTTGCCTGCTTCATTCAGGTAAGGTCGGCCGCCATCATCAACAATCATCAGGAAAGGCCAAACGGACCGATCAACCTTCGCAGAATTTTCAAGCCTGGAAGAACCAGAGGCTTTTCTTTCTGCTATACAATCAGATTGTTTCAATTCCAGTGACATCAACCACATCCATGTTTTGATTTGATGGTTTCCTCAGGCAACACTTGCCTTCTGGTTATTATTCCGGGGCAATATTTCTTCATCAATATTCGTCTGCTCGCAAATTTCTCCGCCGAATTGCGTATATATATCTTTCAGTTGATTCCCGACTTTTTCAAAAGAATGTTTTTCATGACACTCTGATGAAATCAATTCAGGGTTGTAACTCGAAATATGGTCAATAACACGATTAATAGCTCGGACCAGATCACCTTGATTTTCGGCTTCAAATAACTCACCTGATTCTTTTGTAATCATTTCACCAACGCCTCCCACATCGGGAGCCACCACCGGACGACCGGAGAGCATTGCTTCTATTAAGACACAAGGCTGGCTTTCCCACTTGGATGACAAAACAAGAAGGTGAGCGTTCTTCATTTTTTCCTGAACTTTTTCCGAAGGGAGATGGCCTGCAAAACGAATGTTTTCTTTGATTCCCAACTCACCAGAAAGTTTTTCAAGTTGATTTTTTAACGGGCCAGTACCAACCAGCGTGAGATGAATTGAAGTCTGTTTGTTGACCTCTGCACACGCTTTTAAAAGAAGATCAACATGTTTCACTTCAACAAAAGACCCTACATATAGCAGTTTGAGTGGTTCTTGAGATATTGGAATCGGGCTGGGGGAAAAAAGTCTGGCATCGACACAATTGGGTACATAATATTGCGGGACTTTGGGAGCATAATTTTTCAGGAAACCGCCCAGATTTTTTGTGACAGGCAGGAGTGCATCTGCCTTGGGGAGAACAAAACGAAACAGTTTTTTCAAAATGCCCGGATGTGTATTTCGAGGAAAGGCTGAAGAATGTTCTGTGACGATCACCGGAATCTTGAATCGACGAC
Source organism: Planctomycetota bacterium (assembly GCA_024277145.1). GTDB lineage: Bacteria > Planctomycetota > Planctomycetia > Planctomycetales > Planctomycetaceae > JAJRVU01. Next base: position 5,638 of record JAJRVU010000501.1, on the reverse strand, counting down.
CTGCAACAATACTCCAGATCCCTCCCCATGCAACTCCATGTGCATGAATCAGGTGAATTTGTTTTCGATGTTTTTTAACCCATTGATAAAATTTCAGAAAGCCAATAATCTGCCAGCCAATTTGATGCCGGTTTTTCTGTCGCACTTCCGGATATGTTCCCCATTTTGATGGAACATTTTCAAAAGTTTTCGTCTCAGTTTTTATTTTTGAAAATTCCTCAGCAGGCAATGAATAACCATAGTAAGAAACAATGGGCACCTGAACGGAAATAGCACTTTCCATATGTGCTCGCATAAAGATTCCCCAGTAAGGACGTGCCTCATCCGGCAACATACTGGGAACCTGAAGCACAAAGCGTTTCGGGCTGATTAGATTTTGACTCGTACAATCCATTGCGAGCAAACTTTGTAAAGAAGAACCGGATGAACCAATTCCAATATTCATCTAACGCGTTCGAAAAATTGCTCCACATTCAGCTTGAACTGAATTCAGATGGGGCCAAACAGACGAACTTTATACGACGCAAATCCTTTTGAAATCAACAAAAACAAAGTTCGTTGATTTTGAACGTAACTATAATTTCACAAATGGTTTATATTCTTTTTTGAGTGAAATGTCAAACTAGTTTATCAATACACCCTATTTTGTGAGGAGTGACATCAATAGCCTTGTGATTTATGTGAAAATGGGTGTCCTGGGTATAATGGGATAGAGTAAAAAGAGCGTTACCAGTGATTATTTTGAATCATCTGGCGAACAACTTCTTTCTTGCTTTGTGTTTCGTTAAAGATTTTTAACTGCTGATTCGCACCGGAATTAATCGCAAGGTTTCTGTTTAGTTTCAGTTCATCCAGACAGCCTAGTTCTTCAGCAGTGGGACCGAGTCTTTGAATGAGATTCTCAACCATTTCCGGAATGGAATATTGCCTGAAGTCATCGTAGTTGACCAGTCCAGCATTGGTTCCGAACCGGGTGGCCCGCCATTTGTTCTGTTCCACCATCATCGGGTGATATTCTGATTGGTAAGTTCCTTCATCAATTTGATTGGAAATGGCAACCACCAGAGATTGAATGAGAGCAGTTAAAGCAAGAACATGTTCCAGGCTGGCAGGCATATCGCAAACTCGAATTTCAACCGTACCAAAATTATGATGCGGACGAATGTCCCACCAGATTTCTCGAATGGTATTGATGAATCCAGTATCAACAAGATGGTTTATCAGCCAGGTGAATTCGCTCCAGTTTCGCATTTGATAAGGCAGACCAGCAGTCGGAAGGCCTTCCATAATTTTTGAACGATTCGAATGAAGCCCTGTACTTCTTCCTTCCCAGAAAGGGGAATTTGTTGAAAGGCTGAGAAGAAGCGGGAGGTGCCTGAGCATTCGCTCACAAATCATGATCGCTTTATCGCCCGTTTCAACACCAATGTGCACATGCAATCCAAACGTGACAAGCCTTCTTGCAACATCCTGCATGAGTTCAACAAGCCGATGGTATCTGTCGTCGTCAGTGATCGATTGATCTCGCCAGGAAGAAAAGGGATGCGTCGCGCCAAAGAAAAGTTCCAACCCCAGAGACTTCGTGACTTTCTCAAGGTCATTCAATTTTCCTTTCAGGTCGAATTCGACTTCACGAACGGTTTTGCAGATCCCCGTATTGATTTCCAGATAGCTTTGCATTAACTCAGGCTTGATTTGATCTTTAAGCGATTCGGGAATATTGCTGAGGACATCTTCTATTGAATTGGAGAGTTCATACGTTTCTGCGTTCACTAACTGCAATTCAATTTCAACGCCAATCGTTGGGCTATCATTATGCGTGAACTCCAGCTTGTTCATGGTTAAAATACTTTCCGTTAATAAAGTTGATTGCCAGATTGTGGACGATATTCCCTGTTAAATATTAAAAAATCAAGATAGTTAAATATCAAAATAACCTGCTTCAGGTCGTTGAGGTCCTTCCAATTCAACACTGAGAAGAATTGCAGCGTGAAGTAATATCCGTGAACCAATTGCCAAAGCCTGCTCATCAATATCAAAATGAGTCGAATGCAAAAAAGTTCGTTCGATTTCATCGGAGTGGGTGCCAATTCTGATCATGGCCCCCGGAACCGTTTCCAGGTAGATTGCAAAATCTTCTCCTCCCATGCTCGGTTGCTCAATGATGTGCGTGTTTTCTTTTCCAAGGAATTTCTCAGTAGCTGTTTCCAGTGCATGAGCAATTCGAGGATGGTTATGAACTGACGGAAGCGGGTTAAGAAAATTGAGTTTGATTTTGCAGTTGGAATTCTGTTCGGTTGCCTGACAAATGTTTTCAATTTGTTTTATCAGGATTTCTCTTGTTTCATTGTCAACAGTTCTCAGGGAACCTCTTAATTCGACTTCGCTCGGAATAACATTCGCTACAGTTCCGCCACTGATTTTTCCAATACTGAAAACGGAAGGGTTTCTGGAATCTGCTGCTCTTGGTAAAAAACTGTAGAACGAATTGATCAGGTGTGCAGCAGCTGCAATGGGGTCAAGTGTTTGATGGGGTCTTGCGGAATGCCCCCCTTGTCCAGAAATCAGGATCTCAATTTCATCACAATTTGCAGTGAGCGCTCCATAACGAATTCCCGCTGTTCCAATTTGACGTTCAGGATCGATATGTAATGCTAGAATGGCTGTGACACCCTTTAAAACGTTTTCACCAACCATGAATTTTGCGCCGGTGCAGGTTTCTTCTGCAGGTTGAAAAAGAAATCGGAGTTTAATTCCGACTTCGAGTTCTGTATTATTTTCTTTGATTTTTGCACAGGCAAGCGCGATTCCCAGTAAAATTGCAGTGTGGGCATCATGACCACAGGCATGGGCAAGCCCCGGCTTGGTCGATTTATACGAAGTATTCTTTTCGTCATTCAACCGAAGTGCATCAATGTCTGCACGGATCGCAATTAAGGGTGTCTTCGAGGTGACCTTTCCTATTGAAATGTCTGCTATCACGCCAATGTCATCTTTAACCACTTTGGCTTCGACCGATGTTCCGGAAAAACAATTGATGATGAACCGCGTGGTTTCAAATTCCTCTCCGCTCGGCTCCGGGTGTGCATGGATGCTGCGTCGAATCTGGCTCATTCGTTCTGTCAGATTTTGAATTTCATCGTCAATATTCTTCGCAAGAGTTTCCCATTTTTCAGGAAGTTCATTAAGACTGATATATTGATTACTTTGATTCATCTGAGACTTTTACGAATAAAATTAATAACGGGTTATTTCTGTTCCCTTCATTTTATCAGGCACACTGCCCTGATAAAAGGTTAATACATTTGTATCGGGCCTTTTGCCTATTCATCCAAATCGTGGAATCTCGTTCCGTTTTATCTGTTCCATTTCCAGTTTTCCAATCCTTGATTCTGAATACAGTGCTCTGGCCAACCGCCATTATGAAGATCAATCACCGTGTTCGCGATCATCGTTAATGTATCGTGATGAGATTCATCATCAAGACCTGCAACATGGCCTGCAAAAACTGTGTTATCAAGCGATTGAAGAGGATCATCAACCGGCAACGGTTCTGTTTCAAAAACATCCATTCCAGCTGCCCGGATTTTTTTCGTTTTTAACGCTTCGAATAAAGATATTTCATCGATAAGAGGCCCGCGTGCGGTATTGACCAGAATGGCTCCCGTTTTCATTTTTGAGATGGAGTCTTTATTAATCAAATGATGATTTTCCGGAATCATGGGACAATGCAATGAAATAAAATCTGACTTTGAATAAAGATCATCCAATGAAGTCAGTTCGATTTCCCACTGTTTGACAAATTCCTTATCGGGGTAGGGTTCAAACGAAATCACTTTCATTCCCAGTCCTCTTGCGCGAGTGGCCACTGCCTGTCCAATTCGTCCCAGGCCAATCAATCCCAGGGTGGAATTCATAATTCGCGGCGTTGCAATCCGTTCCCAGTTTTTTTCTCGCACCCGGCGATCCTGATCATATAAGCCGCGTCCTAAATAAAGGATCATCGCAATTGCCTGTTCTGCAACTGCATGGTGATTGACCCCGGGAGTTGTTGTGACAACAACATTATTTTTTGTTGCTGCATCAACATTGACGGTATCAAAACCAACTCCATAACGGGAAACCACACGAAGGTTAGGGCAGGATTCAAAAACCCGAGGCGTATAAAGTTCAATTCCTGCAAGCGAAGCTTCGCAGTCCTGAAGAAGTTCAATTAATTCATCTTCATTGAGTGGGTTATCATTCTCTTTGAGAAATTTAACATCAAACCCATTCTTTTTAAGAATTTCAAGATGATGGCCTATGTTCCCTGCAGTAGTCGTCAATAGTAGTTGAGGCATCTGTTACCGTTCTTGATTAATGAAATATTTTATAAGGATTCTTCTGGAACTATTAGAGCAAGTTTTATTTACGTGAACCGGGTTAGAATTTTAAAATAAAACCTCCATGCTATACAGCGACGCTACAATTAAGTGCAACCTGCACTATTCATCATAATTAAAAAGAATCAGAAAACAAATCCTGAGAAAGAAAATGTGATCCGGGCGCACGAAAAAAAGCCACTCTCCTGTAAGGGGAGAGTGACTTTCGGGATCAAAACAAACAAAACAATTAGGGTCTATTAAGGCTGGAAGTTTAATCCAGGATCGTTCATAGGACTATTCTGCATTTTGAAATTAAACCCTTTTCCATCTGGAGATAAGATAGCGATCATTTTTTCTCCATCTTTATCTCGTATGAGAGTGATCGTATTATTCTCAATCTGGAAAGTTCCGGAAAATTCATCTTGAGTCTTAGGGTTATCAATTGACCATGTGAATTTTCCATCTGTTCTCAGTTCTAATTTAAAGTTGACATCCTTTTTCGGGCTGGCTTTAAAAATTCCAGTATAAGGACTGATTGGTTTTTCAGTTGTTATTGGTTTTGGAATTTCTGTTTTCGGAACATCTAACTCTGGACCAGCTGATTTTGGAATCTCTGGTGGTTCAGGTGTCGCAGGGACAACGTTAATCAGTTTTGGGCCAGGTGTTGGTTCGTACGTTTCTTTCGGTCCGGGTGTCGGTTCATAATTCTTCTTCGGGCCTTGAGAAGGTTCATAACTTTTTCCTGTTTTCTTACTGATTGCATTAAGTAATTTTTTAGAAAGTTCATCCCGTGGTTCCAGTTCAACTGCAAGAGCCAGTTGTCTTGCTGCAGCATCAACATAGTTTGTCATCAGGTAGTGATAGCCACGTAAGAACCTGAGTTCAGCAGCTTTATCATTCTCTTTACTCGTTTCTTCGAGTCTTCTAAGTTGTTCTGTATAAGTTGCTTTCTCTTTATAAAAACTTCTTAAAGTTGTCCAGTTCCATCCTGGTCCACCTGTTATAGCAACATGGGCAGCACCTGCTGCGTTTGAATAGTCTCCCATTGCAAACAGGATCAAGGATCGAAATTGATGAACATCATGGTTTTTAGGAATTTCCTGGGCTGCTTGTGCAATGATGCGTGATGCAGCTTTGTAGTTACCTTCAAGAAATGCTTGTCGTGCTTCGCTTATTAACTGGCCACCTTTTTCTGTCATTTGATTATTCTGATCCATAATCGGTTTAGAGTAATCGAAAGACATGTTGCCCTGTGCCGGGTATCCAAATGGAGT
>JAJRVU010000500.1 GCA_024277145.1 Planctomycetota bacterium | reverse complement strand
TAAAGTGTTGCGATTAAGCCGGGAAGTTTATCATAATCGGTCAGCAACATCGGTTGGAATTGCAGCCCATGAAGCGGGACATGCGTTGCAGGATGCCACGAATTATGCACCTTTGATTTTTCGTAATGCAGCCGTCCCTGCAGCACAGTATGGTCCGACGGCATTTATTATCCTGTTTATTTTAGGAGCCTTGCTTCATCAGCCTGCCTTGATTCTTCTGGGAATTGTCTGTTTTGCAGGGCTTGTGTTATTTCAGTTGGTGAATCTTCCGGTGGAATTTGATGCCAGTTTCCGGGCAAAAGAATTATTAACTGAATTCCAGATTGTTGATCAGCAAGGAGCGGTTGCAGTTCGTAATGTTTTGAATGCTGCTGGCTGGACGTATGTGGCAGCCACTTTGCAATCAGTTCTCACACTGCTTTATTACATTGTCAGATTTACAGGTAGTCGAAATTAACACGGATCTTCTAAAAAATTCTCCCTGAGAATCATAATCCACTATAAAATGCTCTCTTGCCGGTAAAGGTGAGGGGGCATTTCTGTTTCTTGCCTCGGGTTTCTTGACGATAGGAATACATAGGTCTAAACTCCAATTAAAGAGTTCTTCGTCCGTTTCTCAGGATTGCCTATCAAAAAATGAGAATCAGCCGAAGTTCTGTTATTCAGTTTTCATATTACATTAAAAGTTTAAGAAATCGGATCAGCCGAATCGTGAATATCACAGTGAACGATAAAAGTCAGGAAGTTCCTGCTCAATCGACGATTGCAAGCCTGCTTGAATTGCTCGAAATGCAACCACGTTTTGTTGCAGTAGAACGTAACCGGGAACTGGTTCCCCGAGGTGAACATGGCGAATGTCAGCTTGAGGAAAATGATCAGATTGAAATTGTCACATTAGTCGGCGGAGGTTAAAAGAATAAACATGTCCACAGAAATCATTAGTGATGCACCCTTTCAACTTGGTACACATGAGTTGAAGTCTCGTTTGATTGTCGGCACCGGGAAATATCAAACGTATGAACTCATGCGTGACTGCCTGGAAATTAGCGGCTCCGAAGTGATTACGGTGGCGGTTCGTCGTGAAAGACTGGTTGATTCCGATGGCAGGAACATTCTCGATTTTATTGATCTGGATAAATACACCATCCTTCCGAATACAGCAGGTTGCTTTAATGCAGAAGATGCGATTCGTGTTGCGCGGTTGGGTCGGGAAATTCTTCTCGGATTGGAAAACCCGGGAGCAGATTGGGTGAAGTTGGAAGTTCTGGGAGACACAAAAACATTATTGCCTGATCCGGTAGCCACTTTGGAAGCAACAGAAAAACTGGTTGCAGAAGGCTTTCAGGTTTTGTGTTACAGCACGGACGATCCCATGACTGCATTACGTTTAAAAGAAGCAGGTGCCACCTCCGTGATGCCCGCGGGAAGTCCGATTGGCTCTGGTCAGGGAATTTTGAATCCGAATAATATTCGCATTTGTCTGGAATACCTGAAAGGGGATGACCCGGATTATCCTGTGATTGTGGATGCAGGTGTCGGGACAGCAAGTGATGTCAGTTTCGCTATGGAACTTGGTTGTGATGGAGTCTTATTGAACACCGGGATTGCAGGGGCACAAGATGCCCGGATGATGGCAGAGGCTATGAAGAACGGCTGTAAAGCAGGCCGATACGCTTCTCTTGCAGGTCGAATTCCCAAAAAATTATACGCAACAGCATCCAGTCCGGAAACAGGATTAATCTCACCCAGTTCCCGTGCCTGACGAGAATACACCTAATTTTATAGCGCGATCGTCCCTCCTACATTACCCCCAGTAAAAAAGCCTTTGTTGAAATCATACTTTCTCCAGATTGGTCATGCGCGACATGAATTCTTTCCCTCGTTCAGTTATTCCTCGTGCGGCATTCTCTCAATCGGCATTCTCCCGATTAATTCTTGTTCTGATTTTCTCTTCGCTCTTTTCCCTGAATGGTTTGCGAGAACTATCTGCAGAAGCTGAAAAAACAGTTTCGCAAAAAGACAAAACATCCATTGAAAAAGTTTCTGTCACCGATGAAGAAATAATCATTCACATCAATGGAAAAAATCAGTCTGAACTGCAACTATTGGAATTGGCTGCTTATGAGAATTTCCAGGTCGGGAAAAAATATTCCATTGCATGGACAGGAAAAGCAAGTGGAATACTGCAACTGAGTATTCCGCGATTTGAAAATCAACGGGACCGATTGTATTCACATTGGCAATTGGTCGATGTAAAAACCGGGAAACCATCGGGCGGTTCTCAATACGCTTCCGACTTCCAAAAACTTTCATCCAGCAAAACAAAATTTCACTGGAATAAAGATAGTATCAAAGGCCTTCAGTGTATTGTCGGTTTTGATGATGCCATCGATTTGAAAGTCAAACATTCCACGCAGAACCTATATATTTCTCAAGTAGTTGATGTGTCTGGAAAATCAAAACATTTCCATACCGTTGACGGCGTGAAAGTTCCGATCAATATCAATTTTGTTCGTGGGCTAGATCCAATCATTAAGAAAATGACCGATGCAGGAATGAACGTCATCATTATTTTATTGAACCCGATTCCCACAAAACCTGATCCCGGCAATCCGCTGATTCATCCCGATAGTAATTTAAAAGAAGCTCCTAACCATCTCGGGGCGTTTAACCTGACCGATGAAAAAGGCGTTCTTTATTATCGTGCTGCTTTGGAATTCCTTGCAAAAAGGTATTCAAGACTCGATGCAAAATATGGTCTCGTTTCCAGTTATATCATTGGGAATGAACTTCAATCTCATTGGTGGTGGCATAATATGGGAGATGTCAAACCTGAAAAAATCATCCGGGAATATGCATTGGCTTTGAGGCTCGCTTATTACGCTGCCAGAAAACAACACAACGAAATCCGGGTTTATGCTTCAATGGATCATCATTGGACTGCAACAATAATACCAAATCGATTACGTGCCATCCCCGGAAAGATGCTTCTTGATCAGCTCAATGAAACGATTCTTAATCAAGGAAATTTCAACTGGAGCCTGGCCCATCATCCTTATCCGGAAAACTTGTTTGAGCCAAGAACATGGAATGACAAGCAGGTTACTTTTGATTTTAATACACCAAAAATTACTTTTAAAAATCTGGAAGTTCTGACGGCTTATTTTTCTCAACCTCATTTTCTGATCAATGGAAAACGCCGAAAAATCATTCTTTCAGAACAGGGATTCCACAAACCGGATGGTCCCGATGGAGAAAAAATCCAGGCGGCAGCCTATGCTTATGCCTATTACCGAACGTTGCAGTTTCCTGAAATTGATGCCTTCATTTATCACCGACATATTGATCATGCAAGAGAGGGCGGGCTTCGATTGGGAATTCGGGAATTCAAAAAAGGAACTATTACTACGCCGGGAAAGAAGCGGTTCCTTTATCAAATTTATCACGATCTCAATTCGGATAACTGGGAAACGGTTTTCGAATTTGCAAAACCGATTATCGGAATTCAAAACTGGAAGGAACTCAATCCGGTTAAAGTGAATGCAAATCCTGAAAAATAACGGAAACTATGAGTAAATTGCTTCGGTTTTGTTTTGAATTTGCGTGCATTATCAAAGGATGGGTTGATTCAAGTCCCTTGATAAGCGGATAATGAACTCTTGAAATAGACTCGGTAAAACAATACATATTTCGAAGACTGCTTATCCAATGAATCATTTTAAACTTCTGTTGTTGGCAACACTCTCCATCTGTGCAATTCTTAATTCGTTCATGGAAGTTCATGCAGCGGATGAGAAAGATCAGTTCTTTAAGGATCACGTTGCTCTGATTCTTGAAAAAAACTGTCTTGAATGCCACAACGGGAATGATCCCCAGGGAGGATTATCTCTCGAAACAAAAGCGGTCGCTTTTACAGGTGGTGAATCAGGAGAAGTTATCAAGCCGGGGGATGTCGATGAAAGTCTTTTAATCGATTATGTGACTGGTCCTGATCCTGAAATGCCCAAAAAAGGGAAACCGCTCACCAAAAAAGAAATTTCTCTTCTTGAAAAATGGATTGAACAGGGAGCCAACTGGCCTGATCAACTGACTTTAATGGAACCTCATTTAAAGAAAAGTAACTGGTGGTCTTTCAAGCCTCTTAAGCAAATCAAAACGCCTGTATTGAGTTCAGGAAATCAAAAAAAAGTCACCACTCCCATTGATGCATTCCTGTTACATCGCTTGCAAAAAGAGGGCCTCTCTTTTTCAGGTGAAGCAGATCGACGAACTTTGATTCGCCGATTGTATTTTGATCTGATTGGTCTCCCTCCATCTCCTGAAGAAATTCAGGATTTTGTTTCGGATGAAAATCCCCAAGCGTATTCCAAACTGGTCGAAAAACTTCTGGCTTCGGAAAGGTATGGCGAACGATGGGCAAGACATTGGTTGGACACCGTTCATTATGCGGACACCCATGGTTACGACAAAGACAAACTGAGGCATCATGCCTGGCCATATCGTGATTATGTTATTCGTTCTTTCAATCAGGATAAAAAATATTCTGATTTTGTAATGGAACAACTTGCAGGTGATGTGATTGCACCGGGCGACCCCACCGGAATTGCAGCGATCGGATTTATTGTGACCGGTCCATTTGACTGGGTTGGGCATATTGAAATTAGTGAAGACCTGATTGAGAAAAAAATCACTCGAAATCTTGATCGTGATGACATGGTTTCTGTTGCGATTAATACTTTTCAAAGCGTTACTGTGCAATGTGCACGCTGCCATAACCATAAGTTTGATCCGATTATGCAGGAAGATTATTACCATCAGCAAGCCATCTTTTCCGCGATTGATCGAGCAGATCGGCTTTATGATGCTGATCCTGTTGTTGCAAAAAAAAGAATAGCATGGACAAAGAAGAAAACAGAATTTGTAGCAAGTAAAAAGAAACTTGAAGATCAAATCAATCAGCGAACCAATGGCAGGCTATCACAATTGTCTGCGGAAATTCAGGAACTTAGTTCGGGAAAAATGGGCCAAAGTGAGGCTTTTGGATATCACAGCCAGATTGAAACCTCTGACAAAATTAAGAAATGGGTTCAGCTTGATCTGGGTAAACCGGTTTCGGTTAAAGAAGTCATTCTGGTTCCCGCCTATGATGACTATAACAATATTGGAAAGGGGTTTGGTTTTCCCGTTCGGTATACGGTTGAGGCTTCCAATGATCCAAAATTTAAAACGAACGTCATAATTTTATCCAACCATGTTGAGAAAGATGAAAAAAATCCGGGTACGTCAGTTGTTGCGATTCAAACCAATGGCAAGCCATTTCGTTACCTGAGAATGACTGCAACCAAATTGGCTCCTCGAAATAATGATTTCATTTTCGCGATGGGGGAAATGAAAATTATTAATCCTGAAGGGATTAATATTGCGAAAAGAGCAATCGTGACGTCACTTGATTCAATTGAAAGTGCTCCTCGATGGGCAAAGAAGAACCTTGTTGATGGCCAATATTATTCGTTTAGTTCCGAGGAAGCGAAACAGCGGTTGCAAAAAAGAAGTCAGGAAAGAGAACTTCTTTATCAAAAAACGGTCACCCGTGAAGAGAAAAGTTTACTAACCAAACTGAGCGATCAGATTGTTAAAGTAGAAAGTCAATTGAAATCACTTCCACCTCAACAACCCGTTTTTACAGCAGTAACCGATTTCAAATCTCAGGGGAACTTCAAGTCCACCAAAGGAATTCCAAGACCAATATTTTTATTACATCGTGGAAGTGAAGGTCATCCAATCAAGGAAATTGGTCCTGCAGGACTTCAATTGGTGGATGGACTTCCGTCAGATTTTCAGTTGAAGAAAAATCATTCAGAAGGGGAACGACGACTTGCGCTTGCCAAATGGATTGTTGATAAAAATAATTCGCTTACATGGCGTTCCATTGTGAATCGGGTCTGGCAATTTCATTTCGGTCAGGGAATTGTTGATACGCCCAATGATTTTGGCAGGATGGGAGCACTCCCTTCTCATTCTGAATTGTTGGATTATCTGGCGATAAATTTCCGAGATCAGGGACAGTCGATGAAAGACTTACACCGAATGATCCTGTTAAGCACTGCCTACAGGCAGGCTTCAACTCATAATGAAAAGGCTGCTGCGATTGATGGGAATAATCAGTTACTCTGGAGAATGAATCGCCGAAAACTTGATGCAGAGTCCATCAGGGATTCTGTTTTACAAGTGACGGGTAAACTGAATCTTAAAATGTATGGGCCGGGGTATCATTTGTTTGAAATTGAAAAACCTCAGCATTCTCCCCATTACTTGTATGAAAAATATGATCCGAACACGAAGGCTTCTCATCGAAGAACTATCTACCGATTTGTTGTTCGCTCAGTTCCAGATCCTTTTATGGATTCACTCGATTGTGCCAATCCTTCACAAACGGTTCCCAAACGAATGCAAACCCTGACTGCTTTGCAGGCGCTGTCACTGCTGAATGATAAATTCATGATTTCCATGTCATCGAATTTTGCAACTCGACTGCAGGGTGAAAATAAAAATCTGGATGGCCAGATTAAACATGCCTTCCAGTTAGCTTTGGGTCGTGCCCCTTCAGCAGAAGAGCAGGATTTGCTTGTGACGATTGCAAAAAATCATGGACTCAAAAATGCTTGCAGATTATTGTTGAATACAAATGAATTTATGTTTGTAGACTGAAAGAATTTCTTATGCGAAATATGAATCGACGAGAATTTTTATGGAATTCCGGTGGCGGATTAGGTGGCATCGCGCTTGCCAGCTTGCTTCAGCAGGAATCTTTGTTGTCTGCACCGAATCAGGTTGCGCCTAAGCAGACCACAGGGGTTTTGCATCATCCAGCCAAGGCGAAACGGGTCATCCAGTTATTCATGTCAGGCGCGGCCAGCCAATGTGATACGTTTGATTATAAGCCCAAATTGATTCAGGATCATGGAAACCAATGGGATCCGGGAGAAGAGGTCAAGCTGTTTCAGTCCAGTCCGGGTAAAACGCTCAAGTCTCCCTGGAAGTGGAAGCAGTATGGCGAGAGTGGCAAATGGATCAATGAATGTGTGGCCCCTTTGGGAGATTGCGTTGATGATATTGCATTTGTTCATAACATGGTGAGCAAATCGAATGTGCATGGACCAGCAACATTCATGCAGGCAACGGGGTTTATTCTTCCGGGTTTTCCGGGAGCTGGTTCCTGGGTCAGTTATGCATTGGGAAGCATGACGGACAATTTGCCAACGTTTGTTGTGATTCCAGATCCGCGAGGTTTTGCACCGAATGGTCCTGCAAACTGGAGTGCAGCGTTTCTTCCTGCGGAACATCAGGGAACTTTAATTCGGCCGAATGCAAAAAATCCGATTTCCAATCTGTTTCCGCAAAACGCAGGATTCATTTCAAACAAATCAGAAAAAGCAGTTCTGGAAGCCCTGAAAAAGATCAACCGGAAACATGAAGAAACCCGACAAGGCGACTCTCGACTGGATGCCCGGATTCGTTCTTATGAATTGGCTGCAAAAATGCAACTCAGCGCGCCCGATGTGCTTGATCTCTCAAAAGAAACCAAACAGACTTTAAAACTTTACGGATTGGATTCCACCAAATTTGAAGTGGCCGATGAAATTAACGAACGATCTGAAATTAATTATTTCGGACGAAACTGTTTGATTGCACGAAGACTCCTGGAAAAAGGAGTTCGGTTTATTCAAATCTGGTCCGGTGCTGATAACGCTCATCCGCGAAGGAACTGGGATTCTCATGAAGATATTAAACGAGACCATTGGCCACTTGGTCGGGGAATGTCGATTGGAACTGCTGCACTTCTGAAAGATTTGAAACAGCGAGGAATGCTTGACGATACGCTTGTTTTGTGGACAACAGAATTTGGTCGAATGCCTTGCAGCCAGGGAAGCAAAGGAAGGGACCATAATCCATTTGTCTTCACAAACTGGCTAGCGGGTGGCGGTATCAAAGGGGGAACCACTTATGGAAATTCCGATGAATGGTCCTACAAGCCGGAAGATCCTGATTCTCCAACTTACTGTTATGATATTCATGCAACCATTTTGCACCAGTTGGGAATTGATCATAAAAAACTGGTCCTTCGCAACAATGGCATTGACCGAAGGCTGACCGATGTGCACGGGCATGTCATCCATGACCTGATTTCATGATGGACCTCTTTTCAGCTAGACAATGTCTTTTTAATGTTTAGTTATCAGGATCCCAGAGAGACGCAGATTGAAGATTTTCGGTATTGGTGCATCTTGTATCCATGATATTGAACTGCTTTAATTGAAGGTTGATACCTCATAAAAGAATACTTTTTCTTTGGATACCGTTATGAAAACCAAGTCTGTTTCTCTTCTTTTGATATGTACTGTCTCACTTTGCTTAATGCAGTCATTGGGATTGAAGGCTGAAGACAAAAAAGTCCCTGCTTCATCAAAGACGGTTCAGTTTTCTGAACATTTGATTGCTGGTGATTATTCTTATCCATATGGAATTGCAGCGGGTGATATTGATGGAGATGGTGATCTCGATTTGACCAGTGCAGATTGCAAATCAAACGATATACTTTACTGGCTTGAGAATGACAACAAGGGAAATTTTAAATCACATTTTATCCAGAAGAATGATCCTGTTCGATTGGAAAGGCATGCCATCGGAGACATCAATCAAGATGGTCATGCAGATGTTATCATTGTCAAAAATCTGAAAGGTCATCTTCTCTGGTTCAAAAACAGTGGAAATCCGAAACAGGAAAAACTGTGGGACAGGCATGTCATTACGACTCAGTTACCAGGTGCTTATGATGTTTGTCTGGCTGACGTTGATAAAGATGGCGATCTGGACGTTGCTGCTTCAAGCTGGGTTCTGGGAAATCAATTTGCCTGGTTCGAAAATAATGAACCGGAAAAGGGGGAATGGAAAAAACATATCATCCAGAACAATGCGGATGAAACCAGAACCATCCGGACAGCCGATTTTGATCAGGATGGTGACATTGATTTTTTGGGAACACACTCAGGAAATCCGACTGACAAAAACAAGGATGGAAAAAAAGAATTCGTAACCGGAGCAGTTGTCTGGTATGAAAACAGTCAATCAAACAACCAGATTACATGGACGAAACATGTGATTGATTCCTGCATTCGACCGATGCATGGAGAGCCGGTTGATATGGATCAAGATGGTGACATGGATGTTGTGATGGCTTCCGGAATGTCTGCACCCCATGATATCAAAAATTCTCATGAAATCGCCTGGTACGAAAACGAGGGAAAAGGGAAAAACTCGCCGTGGAAAAAACATGTTGTTCAATCTCATTTTTATGATGCCATTGAAGCAGTCGCAGGAGATTTGGATAATGACGGGGATATTGATGTTGTTGCGACATCGTGGCGCAAGCCCGGAAAAATTGTCTGGTTTGAAAATCAGGGGAATCCTAAAGCGAACTGGAAAATGCACGTTCTTAAAAAGGATTGGAGAAGTGCCAATCAGGTAATTCTTGCGGATTTCAATAACGATGGTTTGCTGGATATTGCAGCCTGTGCAGAATATGGAAGTCTGGAATTGCGATGGTGGCGTAATGAAGGTCGCCCCAAATAGTGTTCATAAATCGCTTATGCATTGAAACTCTCTTTGATTTCATGTTGAATAGTACGAATACAAATTTCCGTTCTCTCTTTCCTTCTCGTTTCAGAATTGAAGGAAGGCTCCAGATAAAGGTTTTCAGGCATGGCAGATTTACTTCATGGCTCCAACGACTCTGATCAGTCAGAGAATCAGGAGACAGTGAAACGAAACACTCGCTACGGGTTAATTCTTTTTACTGTTTATCTCTGTCTTTACGGAGGGTTCGTTTTCATGAATGCCTTTGCTCCTGAGAAGATGGAATCGTTTTCAATTGCAGGTGTGAATTTTGCGATCATATACGGTTTTATCTTAATCATTTCCGCGTTTATTCTTGCTTTGATTTATGGCTGGTTATGTCGGTTAGATGTTCCTGCCAGCAAAAGCGAGGATAGCAAGTAATGATTTATGAACCATCTCTTATTGCAGTCTTCATTTTCGGGGCGATTGTTGCGGTTACATTAGGAATCAGTTTCTGGTTCGGCGCCAAGGCAAAATCATCATCCGGTTTTTTTGCAGCGGGGGGAAACATTCACTGGTTTGTGAATGGGATTGCTTTTGCAGGCGATTATCTTTCCGCAGCTTCGTTTCTTGGAATCTGTGGAATGATTGCGTTCTACGGATATGACGGGTTTCTCTATTCCATTGGATATCTGGCAGGATGGATTGTTGCTTTATTTGTGATTGCAGAACCTTTGAAACGGTTAGGGCGATTCACTTTTGCAGATGCGCTCGACAGTAAATTTCAATCCCGATCCATTAAACTCGCTGCAGCTATCAGTACGCTTGCTGTCAGTATTTTTTATCTCATTCCTCAAATGGTAGGGGCAGGCGTGTTGATCACTCCCCTGCTCGGCTTTCCGCATTATGTCGGCGTGCTGATGGTGGGAACTGTGGTCATTTTAATTGTTGTCACTGCTGGAATGGTCAGCACCACTTATGTCCAGTTTTTGAAAGGTTCTTTGCTTGTCATTTTCAGTACCCTTCTGACATTCCTGATCCTTCAAAGAGGTCTTTCCACTTCCCCCAAAAATGATGGTGTTGAAAGTCATCAGTTTCAAGTTGCAGGTCCGTTTGATGATAATCAACTGAAAGAATGGAAAGCAAACCTGACTGCTGATGATAAATCGACACTCACCAGCATGACCGAAGGAGCGTGGGAAAACAAAGGGTATCAGAAGCAGGATATTCCAGAAACCAAAACCGTGATCTATTGGCAGGAATACCAAATTGAAACGGGTGAATTTTTTATTGCAGAAACCCAGTACAAGAAAACGAATGCAGATGGATCGGTCTTCGTGAACGGAAAACCTCATGGATTGGGAGAAGGTGAGGCAGACCTTTATTCGGTTGGTCGAATCAGTAAACTTCCGAATGATGAAAAGGAAACAGGTCCGCTCGGAATTACAGGCTTCTTCAAAACCTTGCAAGAAAGTAAAGTTAATTTATGGGGTTCAGAAACAATTAAAGATTCAGATGGATCAAAAACGGTCATCTATTTTCCCAAACCAACAGCGGGGAATAAAGTTCTCAGCCCGGGAAACCATCCCAAGTTTGCTGGTATTCGTGGTGACAAATTCTACGACAAACTGAATTTTCTTTCGCTCATGCTTGCCCTGTTTTGTGGAACCGCATCGCTTCCCCATATTTTGATTCGTTATTACACGGTGAAAGATCAGGCGAGTGCACGAAAAAGTACGATTGTTGGAATTGGAGCGATTGGGTATTTTTACATCCTGACGTTATTCATGGGATTAGGAGCCATGACCAGTGGCGCAATGGATGTGACCAACAGCAATATGGCTGCGCCGTTACTGGCAAAAAGTATTAGCGAATGGCTTTTTGCAATCATTTCCGCAATTGCATTCACAACGGTTCTTGGAACGGTTAGCGGTTTAATTATTGCATCCAGCGGAGCCATCGTTCACGATTTAATGGGCAGCTTCTTTAAGATTAATATGAACGATTACATGAAAGTTCGCGTTGCCAAAATTGCTTCTGTAGCTGTCGGAGTTATTGCGATTGTTCTCGGTATTCTTTTCAAAGATTTTAATGTGAATTATCTGGTCGGGTGGGCGTTTAGTGTCGCTGCTTCTGCAAATCTCCCTTCACTCATCATGCTTTTGTTCTGGAAAAAAACAACGAAATACGGAATAACCGCAGCAATTTTTGTAGGCATGATTTCCTCTCTCGCATGGATTCTTCTCAGTTCAGATACTTACAAGGGAGTTTATGGGCTAAATCCCGCTGATGCGATTGTTCCATTCAGCCAACCTGGAATTGTAACCATTCCGTTAGGGTTCATTACCTTGATAATTGTTTCTCTTCTCACACAGAATAGCTTGAAAAAGCAAGTCACTCATGAAACAGCTTGATTTAATTCTTGCCCAACTTTTATTTGCTTTTGTCTTACCGGTCTGTTCATTATTACCATGTCAGGTTCAAGCTGGAGAAAAAAACTGGCGGCCTGAAGATATTGAATTTATCGCAAATTGTGATCAGACAACACAAAAGTATGTACGCGTACTTCCTGCAAGTTTTTTGCAAGCTGAGAAATGTCACTTATTGATTGCGCTTCATGGTCATGGAAGTGATCGTTGGCAATTTATAAACAGTCCCCGCGATGAATGCCGATCTGCAAGAGACATAGCTAAAAAATATCGAATGATCTTTATTTCACCTGATTATCGTGCAAAAACATCCTGGATGGGTCCAAAAGCAGAAGCCGACGTACTTCAAATCATTAAAGAAAACAAAAAGAAATTTCATATTGATAAAACGATCTTATCAGGGGGTTCAATGGGAGGGGCTTCATCTTTAACATTCACTGCCCTTCATCCAGATTTCATTGACGGAGTAGTTTCCATGAATGGAATGGCTAACCATCTTGAGTACAAGAAATTTCAATCGGCCATACAAAAATCTTTTGGCGGAACCAAAGCAGAATTCTTTGAACAATATAAAAAACGAAGCGCAGAATATTGGCCAGAAAAATTTAGTATGCCTGTCGCATTCACCACAGGAGGAAAGGATATGATTGTTTCCCCGGAAAGTGTGCAACGTTTAGTCCCCTTAATTCAAATAATCAATCCTGATGTTTTATTGATTCACAGAGAATCAACCGGACACTCAACAAATTATCAGGACGCAATCACCGCCTTTGAATATGTGATGCAAAGAACCAAATGATTTTTCAGGATACGGTTTCATATTCTTTTTTCGTGTTTTCGTTTACTGTTTTATCACTCATTGTTTTTTCACTTCGAACAGTAACCCACTCCGTTGTGTCAGCGGGTGTTCCTTTTGAGTTCACTTCATTAATGGATTGAAACAAGTTGACAATCAGTTGAAGAACACCAAACGCGGTTAGAGCGGCAAAGCCAATCGCAAGATAATACTGGATCAGAGGATATTCAATCTGATATAAGGAAACAGATGATAAACCAATTCCTGCACAGACAAGGGCTGTTTTAAATTCCGTGGGTCCAATTGTTGAAAGAGTGAATTCTCCTGTCATTTTTGTCCTGATATTTGTTAAGACTGACATAGCCATCAGGCAGAGGACAGCAATTGTTCCAAGTGACGTTAATCCACAAGCAAAAGAAATTCCAATCAGGTAATAGGAAAAGGAGATCGGATCAAGAAAGTGGTCCAGCAGTTCTCCTCCATTACGACATTGATTTGTCGCCCGTGCATGAGTTCCATCCCAGACATCTGCCCAGTGATTCAGTGCAACTCCGGTTGCAGCTAGAAAGCCGCCCCACCAGTAGCTGGTTGAAAAATAGAAACCAACACCTCCGACAATGGCAAATAAATGCCCCGCCAGAACAACCATTTCCGGTGGCAGAAATGACGGAAGCCCCTTAACTGTATAGAGTTGTTTTAACGGATGGGTCAAAATGGGGTCCAGTAGACTGTAAGAAACTCTTTTACTCATGGTTATATTCCTGATTTGTTAAGTTGGGTGTTTTTCATTTTCAATTTGGTATTTTGGAGATTACTCATTTTGGAGATTACTTATGTCAGGACGGCTTTGTTCGCAGGATATCACGCTCTTTTTTGCTGTTTTATAAAAAATAGAGATTTCCAAACTAAACAATGTCTAGAAATGATATAGAACGTGGCGCACTGTAAATATAACCGGGATAACACTTAATCCTTCTATAGCATTTAAAGAAACGCACTAAACATCCCTCTGAAGGGGCTTAATTTCATTGACCCCCACATACGTTCCATCAATAATGAAATGACCCTGAAAATAGTTTTTACTGGAATGAACAGATCGCATAATGACCGGCTGGCTGACAAAAGTAACTGAAACATTTGGTGCAAAAACCATTGAAGCGCCCGAACCGTTTCAAATTACATGCTCGTGCGGAAAAAGAAGTGATGGTTTAAGAACGGAAGAGAGCCAACTGGTTCGTTGCGAAAATTGTAAAAGCACGATTTTTGTGCTTCCCAAAAACCCATACCCTGCACTGAAGCGTGGCCCTTCAAAAAAGAATAAAAACAAACGCGGGGAAACGATTACCAAACCCAAGAGCGAAAATTCAACACATGTTGAGAAAAAAAGAATCTCTCAAAAAGTTAAGGAGAAAGTCTCCAAAATAAAAACCCGTGCCCGGGAAAGAACAGTCCGGCTGATACAGAAGCAGAAAGATTTTTTTACACCTTTCCGATTGATCATTTTATTCACTGCTTTTTTGGTTAGCCTCACAGGTTATTGGGTGTTTTACAATAATCGATTGGAATCGGCTGGTGCAACATTTCAGGTTTCTATTAAAGAAGGACAAAAAGCCTTAGAGAGCAAAGATTTCCTGCTTGCAGAAAAAGAGTTTGGAAAAGCAAACAAAGCATTGCTTATTCTCAATCAGAAAACGCCTGAGGCGCATGATGCTCATATCTATTATCTGGAAGTCAATGCTTATAATCATCTGGTTCCAAAATCGTTAGTTGAAATGATTGAATTGGCATCAAAACCACACCTTCCCGGAGAGCCTTCGTGGGAAAATGATTTCCAGGCTAATTATTATGACAGATGGATCATTCTGGACACGGTTTTATATCGAAAATCTCTTGAAGGTTCAAAAGAGGAATTTGTACTTGAGAGCCCGTTCCTGGCGAACAACGTAAAAATTAATTTCAAAACAGATTTGAGCAGGCTGGTTAATTACCTCGGCACAGATTCATCTCGTCGAATTGTGATTGGAGCACAGGTTAAGTCATGCAAGAAAATTGCAGGGATTCCTCTTCCTGATGAGAATACCGGTATCGTCACAATTGCACTTGATCCGGAATCTCTGTTTCTCTGGTATCATCCGGAAATATTATCTGAGATCGGACTTATCGACGATTTTGATAAGGAAATCATTCCACTGCTTGAAGTGCAGTCCAGATTTACGGGGTTAAATAAATAATGAAACAGGTATTCATTCAATTTAAATTGATTATTATCCCGGTACTGTTCCTGGTGTTGACAGGTTCTCAGGTGCATGCTGCTGAAACTGTTTCCGTGCAAGAATTTCTGGAAATGGAAAAGGACTGGAAAGATCTTGCAAAGAAAAAAACAAAAATCACGATAGAAGGACGTATCAGTTCCATTTCCAAAACTTTTTTTCGATTTCGAAAATGCAAGATTTCCTTTCGCTCATCTCGTAAAAATGGTTTTCGGACAACTTCCATAAAAAGCAGGACAGTTGAAGTTTACGGAAATCTTAAGAAATCCCTGAAAGCCAGGGATAAAAATTCTGAAGAACCGGAATATTATTTTGAAGTGAAAACCCTTTCTGCTATTCCCAGTGATATGAAATCATTTGAAAATAAACGCCTGTTTCTTAAAAAAGATAACCCGGATTCGTGGGCAAAGCTTGGGAAATGGGCATTAAACCGTGCTTCATTTTATGAAGATAACGACCTGATGATTGCAGGTGAAGAGGTGATTTACAAATCGTTTATAATAGAAAAAAAACTGATTCCTGATAAGCAATATAAACCGTTGTTCGCTTTGATACAAAAGATGAATGATTGGCCATTTGAAACAATAGCTCCTTCGGAAGAAATGATATGGTTCCGCCACGAAGCATTCAGGAGGTGGTGGAATGAAGTGAAAGCAAATAAGCTAGCGGATGTTGATCCATTAAAGAACGAAATTCGAGGACAACTCAAAGGATGTGAATCCGTGATAACTCCTGAAGAATTCAAGTTAAAAGATTCTTATGAAAAGAATCCGGTGCAAGTTTATAATGAGGCTCCACCAGAAAAACGACCGGTCTTGCATCGCCTTTTTTATATTGACATTCTCTATGAAGTGATTATGTCTCAAAAACAGGCTGGTGGAGAAAATGGATATGAAATTGCATCCCTGTTGGATAAAAATATCCCAGAAATCAAAGGGGTTCAGGGAAAGCTTCGTGGAGAAGAACTTGATTTAAGAAAAAAAAGAATCCAGACATTCACCCGTGCAGAAATTCTTGACCTTGCAAAAAAATATAAAGAGCGAAATGAAATAAAAAACAGGACAGAGGTTTTAAAAACGTGGCTGAAAATTCGGACGGGCAAAGAACTTAAAGAAGGTCCTGCAGGGTTGCTCCTGATTGCAAGAGACTATCAATTGTTACTCAATGACCAAAAAACTTCTTATGAAATTCTCATCCAAGCTTACGAGATGAATCCCAAGTCAGAAGAAATTTCGCAGGCTCTTAAAAAATTGGGGTATGCGTTTCAAAAAGGGAGATGGATTAAAGCAAGTAATGTGAAGCCTACAGAGGTATCCAAAATACGGGCAGCCATGAAATCCGGGGAAGTTATCAAAGGAATGACACAGGACCAAGTCACAAAAACGCTGGGTAAACCAGGTTCAATTAGCAAAGCTGCCTCTGTCAGTAAAATTGATATCGTTTGGGTTTATGGCAATCGAGCGGAAAACAGGCTGGTTATTCATTTTATAAAACAGAGAAAAAATAGAAAGTCGTCTGTTAAAGTTTATTCCATTTCACAGCTTGCTAGCGAGTGAATTGCTTTAATGCAGTATGTCAGAAATACGATACACGTAAGTCTCTTCCTTCTCTTCATTATTACTCAATTGAACCCTTACATATGATGTCGAGAAAAGTCCGTCCCAGGTATAATCAACGTATTTTGAGGTGGCTTTACTGATTTTGGAAATCCGTTCCTTTTGCGCTTTCTGCTCATCAGTTTCTTCTGGTTTTGAATCCTCTTCTTTTGATCCCGAATCTTTTTCGACTGATTCCGGATCCTCTAAAACTTCTCTGCTCACAATCACAGCCGACGGGGATTTAGATATTTTTGGATAACCGTAAATCATGCTTTCGAATTCCTTAAGTGTCAGGAAGGAATCTGATCTCGCTTTATCATCAATTGCAGTTCTCCATCTTTTTTGTGTTTTTGTTGCAGAAGCCTGAGAATGGTATTCAACATATCCTGCGATCGATGATCCAATGATAACAAAAACCAATATTGTGCGGAGATTAGCAAAAATTTCGAGGCTGGGATCCTCTTGTTTTTTAGCCATTATTTATAATCCTGAATTAATCCGGACAATGTCCAGAAATGATATAGAACGTGACGCACTGCATGTATTGTCGGGATAACACTTAAACCTTCCATATCATTTATAGAAATGCTCTCATGCTACTCAAAGTGCGAACTACTGACTGGTTGATTCAAATGATACCCTTGACATGGCACTCATTAAGCTCCAGTATAATAAATCCCTTCAACAGGATACAACAACTCTCTATCCCGATTGGAAATATTTCATGATTAATACAAATAAGAACACTCCAGCTTTTTCACGAAGGACTTTCCTTAAAACTGCTGGAACTGCAGCTCTTACAGTCTCTCTGGGGCCTTTGATTCTCAATGCAAAAAATAAATCGGGTACCAAATTACCCGTATTAGGAAAAGGTGAATTTTCCTATACGCCTCATCATGGATGGGGTGAAGTTCCTGATCATGTCCAGTGGGGAGAAACACATGGCGTTTGTGTTGATGAAGAAGGATTGATTTATATCAAGCACCGTTCGAAGACCAAAACGCCTATGGATGCGATTGTTGTATTTGATGAAAAAGGGAAATTTGTTCGATCCTTTGGTAAAGAATATCATGGTGGTGGTCATGGAATTGATATCCGCAAGGAAGGTAATGAAGAGTTTCTTTATCTTTCCAACGTGAAAGGAGTGGTGGCTAAATCAACAACCAAAGGGGAAAAGGTTTGGTCAAAAGGAAGGCCAGTGGAAACGGGTCTCTATGACGATCCGAACACGCGATACAGCCCGACGAATATTGCATTTGCACCTGATGGAGGTTTCTACATCGCAGATGGTTACGGCTCACATTATATTCACCAATACGATGTCGATGCAAAACATGTTCGGTCTTGGGGAGGAAAAGGTGAAGAGCCGGGAAAAATGAAAACTCCTCACGGGCTCTGGCTGGATGATCGACCGGGACGAGAACCTTCACTGATTGTTGCAGATCGCGCTAACGCAAGAATGCAATATTTTACTCTTGATGGAAAACATCTCGGGTTTATTCAGGATGTCAACTTCCCTGCTGATATTGATATTCAGGGAGAAGTTCTTCTGGTTCCTGATCTTCATGCAAGAGTTTCCCTGTTTGATAAAGAGAATAATGTAATTACGCATCTCGGGGATGATCCTGTCTGGACCAAAAACGTTCTTGACGGTTTTAAAATTCGAAAAGATTCTTCAAAATGGCCTGTCGGAAAATTCATACATCCTCACGATGCCTGCTTTGATAAAGCTGGCAATATTTACGTTGCAGAATGGGTTGTGACAGGACGAGTGACTTTTATGAAAAAAGTCAGTTAATCATTGGTATCGTGTTTCAATTGCGATGAATCTATTTGAGTTTCATTTTTCGGCTTTATAAGCTAGTAGGGTCTGCTGTGCAGACCATTGATGTAATAAAACGTATCAATTTTAGTTTTCGATTTTATAAATGTTCAGGAACAAAGATAATGAGTCAACAAATATCAAGACGTGCTTTCATGAAAAATAATTCCCTGTTTCTGTTTGCAGCAGGAAGTACCTGCTTAACGGGCACCCTTTTATCTGATGAGACATTCAAGAAAACACCTGAAGTTACAATCGGCTTGTTAACCGACATTCATTATGCGGATAAGGCTCCTGCAGGTTCGCGGTATTATCAGGAAAGCCTGAATAAAATTGATGAAGCAATCAAACACTTCCAGAAAGTCAAACCTGATTTTGTGGTGGAACTGGGAGATTTGGTGGATGCTGCCAGTTCAGTTGATGTTGAACTTGGATATCTTAAAACGATTGATGCAAAATTCCAGAAAACCTGCAAAGAGAGACATTATGTTTTAGGGAATCATTGTGTTGATACGCTTACGAAACAGGAATTTCTAGGGGCAGTCAAGCAGGAGAAAAGCTACTATTCCTTTGACCGGAACGGATTTCATTTTATCATTCTGGATGCCTGTTTTCGAAAGGATGGAACGCCTTACCAGCGAAAGAATTTTGAGTGGACCGATACGAACATTCCGAAAACAGAATTGGACTGGCTTGAAAAGGATTTGAAAAAGAACTCACTTCCCACCGTGATATTTGCACATCAGCGACTTGATGTTACTAATTCCCACGGAGTGAAAAATTCTCCTACAGTCAGAAAAATACTGGAATCTTCAGGAAATGTACTCGTAGTCATGCAGGGACACAACCACTTAAATAATCTCACAGAAATCAACGGAATACATTACTGCACTCACGCTGCCATGATTGAAGGATCAGGGGCTGAGAACAGTGCTTATTCCGTTATGGAAATTTTTTCCGGGAATGCCATTAAAATCAACGGTTTTAGAAAACAGAGTCATCAAAAGATTGGCTGATTCCTGATAAGGAATCAGAAGCCATTGCGTTAGAATGCTCTTTCAGCAATGCCGGTTGAATCAACTCGCCAGGGTGTCCAGACAAGAACGATTTTTTCAATTGAAAGATCAGACTTCCTCGGCTTGATTTCCACTTCATCCAGTTCCAGATTCTCAGGGCTTGCATTCAATTCAAGCTTCTCTGTCTCAATTTCAAATTCTTCTTCAAGAAGTTCCATATCTTCAACCAATGCTTCAACCGTTTCTTTTGCCCGGTTGACATCCCCTTTTTGTCCAACAATTCGCCCGACTGATTTCATGGATGAAGCTGCTCGGTTTACATTCGCTCTGCTGGCCATTTTTCGACCAAAAACAGCACCAAGAATTGATGAACCGAATGAAATCACGGTTTTCAGGGTCTGGCTTTTTACCTGCTCTTTTTCTCTTTCAACTCTCTGTTCTGCTTTGCGGATTCGTTCCTGGATCCTTGCAAGTTTGGGGGTGAATTTCTTTCGCAGTTTTTCAATCTGCACATCCCGCATTTCCCGTGCCTTCAAACTCAATCGACTACGGAATTCTCCTTCCGTCTCCCCGGTTTCTGAAATTTCTTTAAGTAACGGACACTTAAAAAGTTTGACGGTATGACTTCGGTAGATATGGTTTTTTAGTTTAGTTTTCCAGGCTTTGAAATTTTTCGGTTCGGAAAAAGCTTTTGGCAGATCTGAATAAACGATACCTTCTTCCGGCTCTGTTTCCAGTTCGGCAAGTGTGTAATCAATCTCGCCTGCTTTATCCCAGATACGGTCAGCAGAAGTTCCTTTTTTCGTTGATAGAAGATTCAGGTCTTTCCAATGATCAATTTTGCTTCGGGTATTAATGAAATGAACACGCGCAGAACCAAAAATGGCTGGTCGATAAACTATTTTTGAATCACCGGGAAGATCATCCGTGAAGGGAATAAAGTACTCTTCAATGTCGGGAGGGAGTATGGGCCTGCTTTGTTGTTTTTCTTTTTTCGTATTGATGGTATCGACAAGAGCAGGATTTTTTCCTTCTTTTGCAAGCTTTGCTTTTCTTGGCTCCATTAATGTCGAAATCTGGTCGCGAGTGAGGGGCCCTCTCAAGTAGGACAACGCCCATCTTGTTTGAAAAATTACCGGTTCATCATCATGAACATTATTCAAAAGAAAAACTCGGCTTCCCAGGTTAGACAGAATTTCTTCAATTCGTGATCTGCTGAAAGTCGCGCCCGTTGCAGCGGCTGCTCCTTCCAATCCATCCAGAACCCGGGCTTTGTCTCTCTCGGTTTGTAATCGGCCGAGGAACCATGTTCCTGCATTGGACAAGCCTTTGTAATCAAGGTCAACCGGGTTTTGTGTCGCCAGAACAATACCAAGTCCAAACGCTCTTGCTTGTTTTAAAAGAGTCAGCATCGGTTGTTTGGAAGGTGGATTCGCCGTCGGAGGGAAATAGCCGAAAACTTCATCCATATAAAGAAGTGCACGCAGGCTGGATGTTCCCGGTTGGGACCGCATCCATGAAAGGACTTCATTCAAAAGAATGGTGACAAAAAACATTCGTTCTGAATCAGAAAGGTGCGCTATCGAAATAATGGAAACCCGTGGTTTTCCTTCAGCGGTGTAATACATCTTCTGAACATCAAGCGGCTCTCCCTGCATCCAGGATGAAAAACCGGGCGAAGCGAGAAGATTATTGACGGCCATCGATAATCCAAAACGATCCTTCTCAGGATAAATGCTTTCCAAATCCATAAACCCAACTTTCTGGAATGGAGGGTTCTGGATTTCCCGGATCAGCCCGGGCATATCAAGGTCCTGCCCTGCTCTCCAGTGATGATCAAGAATATTGGAAAGCAGAATATGTTCTCGGCTTTGAATGGGATCCGCTTTGATATTTAATAATGCAAGCAATCCAGAAACGGTGGACATGATCCGTTCCCTGAAAGCATCTGTATTATTCAGGACTGCATCTGAAGGGGCAGAAAACGATCGCAAAACAGTTAGCGGAAGACCTGCATTGCTGCCCGGTGTATAGATTGCAAGATCGACGGAGGATCGAAACTTCTTAATTCGCGAAGCATCCTGATCCCAGTCCGCTAATCCGTTTTTCCACATGTCAGCCGTTTTTTTTGCAAACTGTTCAACGGACATTCCATTGCGTGTTGCTGCACCCGGGTCGACCCACGGTTGAAAACTGGACGGATCCAGATCAGGAAACGAAAGCATCAAGTTTCCCAAATCCCCTTTCACATCAATAATGATAGCAGGGATCGAATCAATCGCTGCTTCTTCAATCAAAGAAATGCAGAGACCTGTTTTTCCACTTCCGGTCATGCCCACACAGACAGCATGAGTTGTTAAATCTTTTGAATCATAAAGCAATAAATCTGTCAGCCGTTTTCCGGAATCAATATCATATTGGCGTCCCAGGTAGAATGCTCCCAGCTTTTCGTAGTCCTTCATGATGCAACCTCAAAAAAGTGCTGGCCTATAACCAGATGCAGTTTTAACTATTGGAAAAATATAAATAGATGAAGTATCTCTTTTTTTAAAGGGATTGAACTTCAAAGGCAAGATGAAATGTCATGAATGGTTCAAATTACCCGGTTATTTCACTGGTTTTCGAAAGATAAAAACCCAAGCAGGTGTAAACGCAACAAATTGAGAGCCGTTTTTGCTGCGCGAATTTTTCGGATGGCAGGATCACCCACGTAATAATGTTTTTTGGATATGGAAATGTCCGGCCCGACCAGAGAAATATAAGCATCAGGTTTCCCTTCAACTTTACTCTCTGAAGACTCGGAAACTTCGATGATTGCAATGGAAAAATCGCTTTGGAAATGTTCTTTGCATGACCTTGCAACCATCTCTGCAGTTCTTTGTTGACTACCTGATTCCAATTCCTTTTCAGGGTCAAGTTCTTTCTCAATCGGAAGATCTTCAAGAAAAGGAATTCTGGAACTCAGCTTCGGAATCACCAGGCCGCCGGAAAAACATTGATCATAGTTTTTAACTTCAGTGATCAAATGAGAAATCAATCCTCCTGTTCCAAACTCCGCTGTTGAAAGAGTCATCTCTTTTTGATTCAACAGGGAAACAACAATGTCCTGCAACTCTTCATCTTCTTCCCCAAAAACATAAGAGCCCAGGATTTCATTGATGTTGTTTTTTGTTTCCTTGATTGCAGTTTCACATTCCTTTTCTGATTTTCCACTTGATGCAATTCTTAATGTAATAGTTGCATGGTGAACCGTGATTCCAACTTCCGGCTCACGTCCACGTGCAGTCAATTCTCCCAGCATTTCCTCTGCAGGCGATTCTCCCAATCCAAAGCAATTCACGCGATGGATTTTAATCACATTATTCCCGGCAGGTAATCCCGGAAGCAATTCTTTACGAAACATCATTTTCATTTCGCTAGGAACGCCGGGCATGGCAGCAATGATGACATTTCTGTCTCCCTCTTTCCAGTCAACCCAAATTCCGGGTGCGGTTCCTCTCGGATTATTTAACGGTTTACTTCCTTTAGGAAACATCGCCTGTATTTTATTGCGATCAGGCATGGTCCTGTTAAAGCTTGCAAATAAATTTTCGATAAATTCCAGCGAAGGTTCATGCAGTTCCAGTTCTGCATTCATGAATTGAGCAATGGCTTCCCTGGTCAGGTCATCCAATGTAGGACCCAGCCCCCCGGTGATCAGGATCAAGTCTGATCTTTCACTCGCAATTCGAATAATTTCAGCTAAGACATCCAGTTCATCAGCAACAGTCTGGTGAAAGTGTACTGGAATTCCAATTGAAGCTAACTCAATACTTAACCATTGGCTGTTTGTATCCAGTTTTGCTCCTGTTGTTAGCTCAGAACCGATGGCGATAATTTCCGCTTTCATTCAAGATCTTTCAGTTGTTACGGAATGAATTTATTTGAGAGGTATCAATTTGTTTAAGATTTTTTTGATTCGGTTTGTAAGATATCTCGATAGACCTGCAAAGTTTCATCAAGCATTTTCTCAACACCAAAACTGGATTCCACCAGGCGACGAGCTGTTTCTCCCATTGTCCTTGCC
>JAJRVU010000499.1 GCA_024277145.1 Planctomycetota bacterium | reverse complement strand
TCAATAATCAATAATCAATAATCAATAATCAATAATCAATAATCAATAATCAATAATCAATAATCAATAATCAATAATCAATAATCAATAATCAATAATCATTGAACGATGAAGGTAAGACTTCTTGTGCCTTCGGCACCCAACCGCAAGTCGGTCGGGCCACCCCTTCTTATTTACCTGATAAATAGTCAATCCATGCATCAAGTACATAGAACACGTTTTCAAAATGAATTGATATAATTTGTCTTTTCCGAAATCCTTCGCGCGCGAAGTTGTTCTTCTCACATGCTTTGCTCTTCTCTCTCTAAATGCAGTGTGGGACTCTGAAAACCAAGAGTTCTTGCGTATGTGCTGCCGTTAAAGTTTGCCTAATTGTCTCAACGGGTAAATTGTTCAAAATCATAGATACCGGAATGATTATGCCCGATAATCCAGAGAGAAGGTTCATTACGTACGGACCATTCTACGGATTGATATTCTGAAAACCTCAAATCAGCAATTGCTGTTTGCACTGCTTTAACAGGCATTTTTCAGTACCAAACACGAATTTATTAATACGAGCTGGAGAAGGATCGACTGCTCAATGAATAAAGTGACATTATATAAGCAGGCAGGATCACTGCTTGCGTTTCTGGTTTTTTTATCAGGATGCGCAACGACTCCATCCTGCCAGACTCAGAGTTGTCCAACATCCAACTGTCCATCAGCGAGTTGCCAACAAAAGAAACAACTCCTTAAGATATTCAAAAAATCCAATTGTTCAACGGAAGAAAATGCCAGTTACTGTAACAATTCTGGTTCATGCTGCAATCAGGATTGCCAGCCGAAAAAGTTTTTCACTGGCATGCAGTACATTCAAAGCTTTGATAATCTGGGACAATCTACTAATGCAAAATGCTGTGCATACAAAGCGATGAAATGCATCGAAGAGAAAACAAAAACGGATTTGTCTACTGATTTTAAATCTGGTTTCCGAAAAGCGTATCAGGATATATCAATGGGAAGAAAAGGGACCACCCCTGCTGTTCCTCCTGAAAAATACTGGTACGCATACTATCGTGGAGCCAAAGGAAAAGAACGGGCGC
This sequence comes from Planctomycetota bacterium, assembly GCA_024277145.1. Lineage (GTDB taxonomy): Bacteria > Planctomycetota > Planctomycetia > Planctomycetales > Planctomycetaceae > JAJRVU01. Next base: position 12,507 of record JAJRVU010000499.1, on the reverse strand, counting down.
AGGAATGGTTTTCGGGATATGATAAAGGAGTTGAGATGGCCAAGTTCTCAGGAATTTTTGATTCTCGACAGATTCATTCTTCATTGATTCAGCAAACAGGGTATTAACCAAACTACATTGAGTAATACAGCATATTCAAAATCAGATTCAAACAGGTAGTAAGGATTGCAGGCAAGGATGTCTCAGCAAATCAATAAAACTCGAACAAAACAGTACACGGTTCCCACGGAAGAACTGACCGCAAAAACCGGTCGATCTCATCTGGGTGGTCGCGCATTATTAATATGCCTGTTATTTTTAACAGGGTGTTCTGCATTTCGTCCTCTTGATGGACTGCCGGTGCGGTACATGCCTGATGAGTTCAAAGGAACTCCCAGGTCGGGTAAAAAGACAATTAATCTTTCATTATTAAAACGTCCTGCAGCTTCCAGTTACCAGCTTGATTCAGGTGATGTGTTGGCTGTTTACATTGAAGGAATTCTTGGAAATCACAAAGAAGCTCCCCCGGTTTATTTTCCTGAAAACGAAAAGTACGCTCCCTCGTTTGGTTATCCAGTCCCTGTTCGAGATAACGGAACTGTTTCATTGCCTATGATTTCCTCTATTCACGCTCGTGGAAAAACTGTTGAACAACTTGAAAAAGAAATTCTCTTCGCTTATACCAAATCAAAAAAACTACTTAATGCAGAAAACCCGCGAGTGGTTGTTAATCTGCAGCGTCCGAGAAATTACCGGGTATTGGTTATTCGCCAGGAAGCAGGCGTAATTGATCAGGTAGGCGGTGGTCAGGGTCAATTTAATCCTGGTGCTTCAAAAAGAGGGACCGGTGAAGTTGTTTCTCTTCCTGCCTACCAAAATGATGTCCTTCATGCACTTGCGAAAACGGGTGGTCTTCCCGGGCTGGATGCTGAAAACACCATCTATATTATCCGCAACCATAATCCTGCAATCTCGGGAGGTAATATTCCCATGCAGCCTTACCCCATGAATCAGCAATTGCAGGGAAACCAATCACAATCGTACCGGAACAGTATGATTCAACAGGTTTCTGCTGAAGAGGTTGTCCATACAGGATTTGGCCATACGCCGATGGCAGAAATTCAAAATGGATCGCCCGCGCCGACTCAATGGAATAATTCTAATTCGCCCAATCAAAGCAATATAAATCATTCATCGATTCCGTTGACAGAAATTCAGGGACGGATAGCAGAAAGCCTTCCAATGAATTCCGACTTCCCTTTTGCCTGTGGGACTGGAGTGGGATCAGATTCTACAATCGCCAGTAACCAGATCGTTAAAATCCCGATCAGGCTTGGTCCGAATGATCGACCGATGTTCAATAATAAAGATGTCATCCTTCAAGACGGTGATATCGTTTTCATAGAAACACGGGAAACAGAAGTCTTCTACACAAGTGGGCTACTTGGTGGCGGGCAATACACTCTTCCAAGAGATTACGACATTGATATTCTTGAAGCGATTTCCATTGCAGAGAGCCAGAATGTTGGTGGCGGTGGTGGCGGTGGACCACGACAGGGGCTTAGTGGAGGAAATTCTGCTTTGAATCAGGATGTGACTGTCAGCGGAAGCAAGGTAATCATCCTCAGGAAGCTTCCGAACGGAAAACAGGTCCCGATTAAAGTGGATCTCTACCAGGCGATGAGGCATCCCGATGAAAGAATCCACATTCAACCGGGGGACTTCATTATCCTGCAATACACAAAAGCGGAATCGATCATGGCTTTCATTGAACAACATCTGATTGAAGGTGCGTTGTTCACAATTGGTGCAGCCCAGTTCCAGAATAATGGCGGCGGTGGCAACTAACGGAGTTCAAAATAATGTGAAGAGGAAGAAAAAATAACCTCACGCAGAGTTTACATGAAGAATTATTTATTACACCAAGAAAACATTTGGCTGTAGGGTCTGCTGTGCAGACCACTATTTACATTCCAGGTAGAATCAATCTATTCGTCAGGCAGAGCACTGACCTACGAAAACTACAAATTCCGTTCGCGTTTTAAACACAGACTCAATGACGAAATCATCGCTATGACTACCAATTGGGATTCCCTTTCTGACTCTTATGAAGAATTCCAGATTAAAGAAGATTCACTCGACAGGCTGGTCGATTACCCTGCGCAACTTGAATTGATTGGTGATATCAAAGGAAAAAGAATCCTTGATGTTGCCTGCGGGAGTGGAAGAAAAGCATTGGACTGGGCAAAAGCTGGTGCATCTGAAGTGGTTGGTTTTGACATCAGCCATACCTTTGTTGACCAATGGAAAAATCGACCAAAGCCAGACAACCTTTCGATTATCCAAGGTGATCTATCCAATATTTCTGACATCAAAGAAATCAAGGATAAAGAATTCGATATTGTAACGTGTTTTCAGGCTCTTGGATTTTCAACAAATATCAATAAAACATTTTCAGATATTCATCAACTTCTAAATAATAATGGGGATTTCATTTTAACCACTGCTCACCCATTTCGATTTGTGATTGAGAAAATGGAAGCAGGCAACCAAAGCCCTGCGGAAGCTTACCGGGATAAAAAGCAATATTCGTATCCAAGCACCTGGGATGATTCTGTGACCGTAAGCCATTCAACGTTCATGATTTCAACTTTGATTAATTCATTAATCAGCAATCAATTTAAAATTGAAAAAATAGTTGAGCCGGATATTACCCAAAAACAAAAAGTAAAGTTTCCACATAAAGAAGAGTGGATGAAAAAATACTTTGGTATGATTGGCTTCCGTTGCAAAGCAGTGTAAGCATTCAGGCGGCTTGGGAGTCCGGTTTATCGGGACCAATTTTACGGGTTCCGTCACCCTGTCTCGCTTTGAGGTCGAACAAGCCTAAGATTTCAGAAGCATTCAAGCTGAGAGAAGCGTTCGTGTTATCACCATCACCCAGAATTGCCTGAAAAAGTTCCCGTTTCTGCTGGAGAACAAGATCAATTCGTTCTTCAATTGTGTCCTTGCAGATGTATTTGGTCACAATCACTTTTGTTTTCTGGCCGATCCGGTGCGCTCGATTGATTGCCTGATCTTCGACTGCAGGATTCCACCATCTGTCAAACAGAAAAACATATCCTGCAAATTGCAGATTCAATCCAACCGCCCCCGTCCCGTAACTCATTAGTAAAAGATGACTCTCCGGATCTTCCTCGAATTTTTTTAGAATCGGTTCCCGTTTTTTGGAAGGGACCCCTCCATGGTAAATCAAGCTATTACATCCGGGAACACGCTCATCGAGTTTCTCTTTGATCCAGTCAATCGTTTTTGTCCATTGACTGAACAGGATTGCTTTCCCGCCACTGGCTGCAATTTCTTCCATGTCCGAAGCGAGGCTATCCAGTTTAGCACTTTGCCCTGTAAGCGGATCGAAATTAGTAATCTGTTTTAACCTGAGAACCAATTCAAAAACATGCTGAACAGAAATGGATTCTCCTAATTCGTTGAGGTGAATGATTCCTTCTGTTTCAGCTACGTTGTAGGCATATTCCTGCTCGGGTGTCAATTCAAGATATTCGTCCCGATCAAGACGAGGCGGGAGATCGGTCATGACCAGATCTTTTGTTCGCCTGAGAATATATTCATCTGCAATTTTGCTGAGCTGTCGTAAATCGGGTGTTGCTCGTTCTGGAATAACTTCCAGATATTCAAACAAGGAAGCAAGTTCTTCCGGGCGATTTTCAATGGGCGTTCCTGTGAGTGCCCAGCTTCGTTTTCGACTAATCGACCGAATGGTTTGCGCTGTTATTGAAGTCCTGTTTTTAATCCGCTGCGCTTCATCAAGAACAACCAAATCAAAATCAGGGAGTTCCTCTTCTGTCATCGCTTCAAAATCTCGAACGACCAATTCATAATTGGCAATTTTGACTGGGATGTTAGGCATGCTCCAGATAATTTTTCTTCGATTGGAATCTCCTTCGATCACGGTAAAAGGAATTTCTTCCGACCAAAACTGAAATTCACGTTGCCAGTTAGGAATTAAAGGTTTAGGGCAAACGAGGAGAATTTTTTGTACCTGACCACTCCGCAACAGTAACCGGATTGCAGTGATTGCCTGCATTGTTTTTCCCAGCCCCATTTCGTCTGCCAATAGCGCAGATGATTGAGAGAAGAGCCACGCAATCCCTTCATACTGATAAGGGAATGGCTCAAAAGGCATGATCAGTTCTTGTCCAGCCAACCAAGTTTCCAATGGAGGTTGCAACAAGTAAAACAATCGATCTTCCATCGACAACGCATGATCAGGTGGTTTGATTCGTGTAATTTTCGGTTTTTTCTTTGAATCTTTTTTCTCAGATTCACTTTTAGGAGGCGCAATCGATTTCAGTTCTGTATTTTCAGAAGTTTCTTTTTTCTTGACCGGAAGGAATTCGACACCCTCCGGAAAAGTGAGCCCGAAAGTTTTGATTGATGGCCAACTTGGTTTCCAGGCAGGGAACATGGATACCCTGTCAATCAATCCGACTGGTTGGGTTTCAAATCGAGGAAATCGTTTTAGTGCGCTATTGATTCCTGAAGTAAAAATCTCAACAGAAATATTCAAGTCTGATGGTGCGCAATCTGGTTTCTCGATTGTTGAAGCTGTCTGGGGTAGGCGAGATTGAAGATTTTCATTGCCTGATTGAATTTCTTCGTCGTCAGAATAATTATTGAACAAATTTTTCTCCAATTGGAGTCTTAATATCTTTTAATGACAAAGTGCAGCATGGATTCAACACTCTTATTGAGCAACTGCAATGTTCATTGTTTCATTGAGAGCAGCCCGAATTCGTTCAAAAGGTTCTGTCAAATCCGCTTCTTCAATCATTTCATTTCTATTGTTTTCAATGATCTGCCGATCTTGCTGGTGAGAAGGATGGAATCTTAGATTCTGTTTGCCGAACTGCAATCGAGTTTCTCCTGATGATTCTTCATCGCTTGAATTTTCATTTTCGTTTGAAGAATCTTCTTTAGAAATACAGCCAACAGGAATTGAAATATTTTCACGCAGAGAAAGGAGTTCTGGTTGTTCAGTCAGAACGATGTGTGGCTTGACGTTCACTTTTTCCACTAACGTTTTGCCAATGAGATCGCTTAACATATAAGGGACCAAAGTCGGTCCGTATAATATTTCCTGTGATTTATTCGGCTTCACTGGTGTTGTGCATTGGAATTCCAGTGGTCTTCCAAAATGGTTAGTGACAAGGAGTCCGCCCACGTAACCTCCCCCTTCCACTTGCACTGCAGTGAGGAAGCCAATTTTAAATTTTTCTTTTAAACCTTTATCAGACATGGAGTTATAATCTTTCAAATTCATCTCAAGGTTGTCAATTATTTGTTGATTCACCGAACTATCCCTGTTTTAACAGCGACAAGTATCTTTAAGATCGACTTCCAAAGATGTTAAACTTTAACGATTAATCGGATAATAACGATTGTTTTCAAACAAGATTAATTGCTGTATCTTCTTTAATAATGGTAAGATACAACATATTTTCTAAACTGAGATAACCGTTGCTCAGCATGAATGAGAATATGATCGGTAGCAGAAAACGATAAGGAACCCCCATGCCTTTTGATGAACAACTTGCCTTTGCAGATCGAGCTGAAATTCAAAGTCATCAATTGAAGTCTCTTCAAAAAATGATTGTTGAGATAGACGGAAAAAACACCTTCTGGACAAAGCGGTTTTCTGATTCAAAAGTGACCCCTTCAGAAATTCGTAGTTGGGATAATTTTCAGAAAATTCCGATCCTGGATAAAAAAAAGTTGGTGGAAGATCAATCTTCACACGGACCATACGGAACCAACCTGACATATTCGATTGATGACTACAGCAGGCTTCACCAGACATCGGGCACATCGGGAAATCCCTTATGCTGGCTGGACACCCCTGCAAGTTGGGACTGGTTCATGAATTGCTGGGAGCAGATTTATTCCCTTGTTGGCTTGAAGCCTGAAGATCGAATTGTCTTCCCATTTTCGTTTGGACCTTTCATCGGATTCTGGGCAGCTTTTGAAGGTTCACAAAAGCTCGGAAATTTATCGTTACCCGGCGGAGGAATGAGTTCACTCGCTCGAATCAACCTAATCCTGAATCATCAAGCAACGTTTGTCTGTTGTACGCCAACGTATGCATTACGATTGCTTGAGGTGGCTGAAAATTCAGGGATTAATCTCCGTGAAAGTTCCGTGCGTGGATTGATTGTTGCAGGTGAACCGGGAGGAAATATTCCTGCGGTGAAAGAACGAATTGAATCGGGCTGGGGAGCGAGGTTGTTTGACCATTGGGGATTGACAGAAATTGGCGCTCTTGGAATTGAGTGTGAAGAATCGCCGGGGTCACTTACCATTCTTGAATCAGAATGCATTGCAGAAATTGTCAATCCTGAAACACTCCTTCCGGTTGAAAAGGGAGTGATGGGAGAATTGATCATCACCAATCTGGGACGATGGGGTTCTCCTTTAATCCGTTACCGAACGGGCGACCTTGTTGTTGCGGAAACAGAACCTTGTCCTTCCGGAAGAAAATATCTTCGATTAGCTGGCGGAATTCTTTCTCGGACTGATGACATGTTCATGATACGTGGAAATAATGTTTATCCTTCGAGTATTGAAGCGGCCCTGAGAGAGTTCAATGAAATCGTTGAATTTCAGGTCGTCGTTGAAACCGTCCAGTCGATGGCTCATTTGAAAATTCAAATTGAACCGAAGCCTTCACTATCAAAAGAAGAAACTGAAAATCTGGTTCACAGCGTTGGAATTCATATCAAGGACCGATTCAATTTCCAGGCAGAAATCAGTGCAGTTCCGCCTGAAACCCTGCCCCGTTTTGAATTAAAAGGACGACGATTTCATCGAAATGACAAATAACTGTCCTGAGTAATCATGTATATTGCTACTATACTAAGCGTATCTGGATCCAATATTATTAATCATCAATATAAATCGATATCAATAAACAGAGAAAGGCTTGCTGTGAAACATTTCACTTGCCCATTTTTATTAACCGTATTTTTTCTGAGTTCGTATTCGCCGGTGAAGGCAGAAGATTTATCCAAAGAAAAAGAATTCCTGGGAAATATTCATCGAGTCACCAATGGGTTACCGCGTGCGGGTGAAGGATATTTTTCGCCGGACAGTCAGGAAATTGTTTATCAGGCGTACCCGGTCGGATATCCTTTTTACCAGATTTATACACAGAAACTGGAAAATGGAATTCCGCGACGTGTAAGTCCGGGACGAGGTCGAACAACGTGCAGCTATTTTTCTATTGATGGGAAGAAAATTCTTTTTGCTTCTGCGCACACCCATCCTGAATTGGCTAATGAAGAGAAAAAAGAGCGAATCAGTCAAGCTAAAGGGGGTCACAGGCGATATCAATGGAATTTTGATAAGCATATGAATATTTATGTTTGTGATCATGATGGAACCAACCTCAAACAACTGACTCATTCCTCCGGGTATGATGCAGAAGGAAGTTATTCTTCTGACGGAAAACAGATCGTTTTCACTTCAACACGTGACGGGGATGCTGATCTTTACATTATGAATGCAGATGGTTCTGGGGTGAGGCAATTAAATAATCAACCCGGGTATGATGGAGGACCATTTTTCTCACCTGACAACCGGTGGGTGATCTACCGTTCTGATCGACAGAAAGAACATATGCTGCAACTTTATGCGATTTCCGTTGATGGCAAACATGAAGTTCAATTAACGAACAATCTGAATGTCGTCAACTGGGCACCCTATTTTCATCCGAATGGAAAACTGATTGTCTGGACACGTGCAGATTATTCCAAAGGTTATCGAGGGGCTTCATTCAACCTTTTCACAATGGAAATCAGTTCAACTGCAACAGAATTCAAAGGCGGAAAAACTCAACAGATCACCTTCAGCGATGCGACTGATATCCTGCCAGTGTTCAGTCCTGATGGAAAAAAACTAATGTGGACTTCGACCCGTTCTGAGGATAAATCAAGCCAGCTTTGGATTGGAGACTGGTTGAAATAATAAGGTGCAGAGTTCGAATTTTGTAGGGTCTGCTGTGCAGACCAGAGATATTTTATCACGCTTCAAATCATCACGCAGAGTTCGCAGCCGTAGAGTGTATGAAATGAATTTTCTTTAACACCAAGATTACATATTTTTTATTTGAACATCAAACAATGGTCTGCACAGCAGACCCTACACTTAAATATTATTTCTTGGTGCCTTCGTGAATTTCGTAGTAATAAAAGAATTTTCAGAATCATTCGTCGGTCATATGATTCCCATAATAAATAGATAACAGTTGAAGGAAGTCAGTGTTTAATCACGCCTAAACAGATTCGGAAGCCGTCACGTGAATCTGAATAAGTGACATCATGAATTCCCAAACGAACGGCACAGCGGGCATTGCCGGGAACATCATAGTAATTCCCGCCTCTGCAGACAGGGCGCGTCACCGTATGATTTTTTTCATCTTGATAATGGATATCTTCGTGTCCTCCCTTCGGATCAAAATGATCCAGTGCGAATTCCCAAACTCCGCCACACATGTCAGCTAATCCAAATCCGTTTCGTCCTCTTTCGCCATAATGATCCACAGGCGAGACCATTGCAAAGCCATCGCTCCAGGGAAGCTTGGCACCAATCCAGACGTAATCTCTATTCGGCAGGAAATCGATTCCCGAAATATTCAGCCTGCCTTTGGCTTCGTTTAAATCGTTTCCCCACCAGAAATAACTGCTGTCAGTTCGGCCGCCACGACAGGCATAAGCCCATTCCGCTTCGGTTGGTAGTCGATATTCCAAATGAGCAGGCAGCCGACCTGCTGCGCGTTCCTTCTTTGTCAGCCAGGCGCAAAAAGCTTTCATATCATTATAGCTAACGCAGACGACAGGATGATTTTCCATTTGTTTCACGCCATGATTGGGGTCTCTCCAGCTTTTGTCTTCCATGTACATCCAGGGATGGGGTGGTTTTCCTGCGTTGGTAAAATTAGGAACCCAGTCTTGATTGAAGCACATTGTTTTTCCGCCGGGCTTCTCAGCATCAGTCACAAACCCGGTTCCATCAGCAAATGCACGAAACTGTCCGACCGATATTTCTGTCCGTCCCATCCAGAATCCTTGCTTAACTTGCATTGCTCTTGGTTCTCCTTCGTAACCTTCTCGGACTCCGCCGGAAGAAGAGAATTTTGCGCCCCCTTCCTGGCCGACGGCCCATTTTTTTTCTTCAGGTGTGCTTCCCATTTTGAAATGACCGGGTGGAATATAAACCATTTCGAGAGTCACGTTATGACCCAAATCAAGCTGCTTCGATTCACCTTTGACAGGCTTTCCAGCAAACGCTGAACCAGTTATATAACAGGCTAGAACAATGACTACGATGAATAACAGTGGCATTCTGAAATAAAACTCGATTTGTTTTTGCAGGTGATTCTTCACGAAATGCATCCTCTAATAGAATCTGAATAAAGAAAACAGGCATATCAAATTGTACCCTAGAAAGATGTGCAAAGAAATTCATTTTCAAATATAAAATTGAAATTCAGCAGCAGTTGGAAATAATATTTTGTTCCATATTCGTCAAAAGACAGGTTGAACGATGGGATTCCAAAACATCACGCTGAGTTCGCAGTGACGCAGTGACGCAGTGAATAAAAAAGAAGGCATTTTACCACCAAGGCTCCAAGACACGAAGTTTATTTGAACATCAATAAATGGTCTGCAGAGCAGACCCTACTAGTCCAACTACCGGTAAATGTCACTTAGCTCAGATTAAGTTGCACGCCAACGAGCGTGCCATCTGAAAATTGCCACCGGACATGTAAAGCTCGAAAGAGCACTACACTTAAGAGCATTTGTGTTATTCCACCGTGACGCTTTTTGCAAGATTTCGAGGGCGGTCGACATTACATCCTCTTAACAAGGCAATGTGATATGAGAGAAATTGAAGCGGAATGGATGTAACCAGAGGCTGGAGATAGTCCTCAACATCAGGAACGTAAATCACATCGTCTGCAAGCTGTTCGATGCGAGTGTCTCCTTCGCAGGCGATTGCAATCACAGGGCCTTTCCGAGCTTTGATTTCTTCAAGATTGCTAAGCACTTTCGGATAGATATTTCCACGCGGAACAATAAAAACCGAAGGTGTTTTCTCGTCAACCAGCGCAATCGGTCCCTGTTTCATTTCCGCTGCAGGATAACCTTCTGCATGGCTATAACTGATCTCTTTCAGCTTCAGGGCACCTTCGAGCGCAACCGGGAAATTATAAAGCCTTCCCAAATATAAAAAGTTTTCATAATGACAGTAACGTTCTGAAATATCTTTGACAGCTTCATGGCACTTAAGAGTTTTCCGAATAATATCAGGGATCTCTTTGAGTTGTTGAATAATCCTGCTACCTGCAGGTTGAGAAAGATGCCTCATTCTTCCGAGATAAAGTGCTAACAACGTTAAAACGGTGACTTGTGAAGTGAATGCTTTTGTGGAAGCAACTCCGATTTCAGGTCCTGCATGAAGATAAATTCCGCCATCGGCTTCGCGAGCAATGGTCGACCCGACCACATTACAAATTGCAAGAGTTGGATGCCCTTTTCGTTTGCATTCTCTCATGGCTGCAAGAGTATCTGCTGTTTCGCCACTTTGCGTGATAGTAAAAACCATCGTGTTATCTGTCATGGGAGGATTGCGGTATCTTAATTCGCTGGCGTATTCCACTTCTGTCGGAATGCGAGCAAATTCTTCAAGGAGGTATTCGCCGACAAGTCCTGCGTGCCAACTTGTTCCACAAGCGGTTAAAACAATTCGATCTATTTTTCTTAATTGTTGAGGGTCAATATTCAACCCGCCGAATTTGGCTGTTGCTTCATCTTCATCCAATCGACCGCGCATCGCATTTTCGATTGACTGAGGTTGCTCATAAATTTCTTTAAGCATGTAATGTTCAAAGTCGCCCAGATCGGAATCAGCGGAAACCTGTTTCAAAGTTTGAATGGAAGGTGACTGATGACCGGAATCCCTGTGGATAATTTCCATTCCATCTGAAGAGAGTATAGCAATTTCATAGTCGGACAGATAAACAACATCTTCGGTGTATCCAATGAGGGGACTGGAATCGCTTCCCAGGAAATATTCGTCTTTGCCTATTCCAATCACTAAAGGACTACCTGCCCTTGCACAGATAATTGTATTCGAGCATTCTTTGAACATCGCAACGATACCATAGGTTCCATTGAGTTTTCGTGTTGTTAATTCCAAAGCTTTCAGGCATGTTTCTTTTGTGGAGGCATCTTCACCAAGCTTGACCTGTTCCTGCAGATGATGAGCAAGCAGGTGCGCTATCACTTCAGAATCGGTCTGACTTTTGAAAACAAACCCGAGTCCCTGTAATTGATTTCGCAAGTCAATGTAATTTTCAATAACGCCATTGTGCACAAGAACAACTTCGCCATTCCCACCAATATGGGGATGAGAGTTTTCATTGGTTGCTTCTCCATGAGTTGCCCATCTTGTATGTCCGATCCCGATAGAAGACTGGACAGGATTACTGTCGAGTTCTGAACTGAGTTCCTGAACCCGCCCTGCCTTTTTGCGAACTTTGATTTCATCGTTCTGGAGAACTGCAATTCCTGCGCTGTCGTATCCGCGATATTCGAGTCGATGCAGACCTTCTAATAAAAATCCTGCAACATCACGATGACCAACATAACCAACGATTCCACACATGGGCTTGAGCCTCTTCTGAAATGAACTGGTGCAATTGAACTGGGGCTTATATTTGTGGGGAAAACATAGCAAAAAAAGGGGATTTTGGTCAATGTGAGCTTCTACGAAGGAATTGACAGGTTAATTGGCAAAAGCTGAACAGTTCTTTGAATAAGAATCCCCGTAAAAGAATGGTTAAATTTCAATAAAAGAGAGATTGAAAAGATCCATTTCTTATTAAGATTCGTTGTATCTACTTGAAGGATGGATAGTTAAGAGACTAGAATCAGATTGAGCCCGAATACATTCTTTGGCGTTTTCTTATATTTATAGTGCGATTGCAAACTGACCGCAGAAGTTGTGATCGCTAACGTCATTCTGAGTTTACGATTGTTACAATTTTCAACTGGAGTAGAGAAATGGGACTGTTTGACAAATTACGAGCTGAACTTGTTGATATTATTGAGTGGATTGATGATTCAAGGCATACCCTTGTCTGGCGATTTCCGAGGTATCACAACCAGATTAAAAACGGCGCGCAATTGATTGTTCGCCCTGGCCAGAAAGCGATCTTTGTTCATCGGGGACAAGTAGCTGACATTTTTGAGCCTGGTCATTATACCGTTGAAACAGATAACCTTCCCATCCTGAGTACAATCATGGGTTGGAAACATGGATTTGACAGTCCCTTCAAAGCAGAGGTTTATTTTGTCAGCACAAAACAGATCACGGATTTGAAATGGGGTACTCCTAATCCAATCAGGATGCGAGATGCAGATTTTGGTCCTGTTCGTCTTCGAGCGTTGG
>JAJRVU010000498.1 GCA_024277145.1 Planctomycetota bacterium | reverse complement strand
TTTATTCATGGTAAAAATTTAATGACCTCCATCGATATTTATACAGGTCAAATCATCTGGAAGAAAAAGATTCCTCAAAAACGTCTATTTCGTAATGACAGAACGAATGTTACGGGAATAGGCCCTTGGAGCGATAGAACGGGCACACGTCCGGTTCGTTCAGACTTTGTGGCTGACAGGCATGGTTTATTTTTAGTTTTGGGACAGAAGGTCGCACGTTGGGATATCGCCACTGGTAAAGATGTTCAATCTTATACCGTTCCTCCTGGATATACAGGAGGGAAGTCTCCTTATATCGGGCAAATTAAAATTGAAGATGATGTCATGATCATAAGTGCCGGCTACGAAGCTCCGAATTCAGACTCTACTTTTGTAAAAAAAGATTTCGAAACGATTCCAAAAGAGAAAATCAAAACGATCTTGCATCATTTGAACGAATGGCTGCCCGATAAGAAAGTGAAGCAAAATAAAAATGAAAATAATTTAGACTACTTGACGCGTTACGCCAACCATCTGTTAGCTCAAGAAGGATTAGAAAAAGAAGTATTGCCGTCATCGCAACGTGAGTTATTGGACCCAGATCAATTAGGACTGTTTTTGGAAGCAGTCAAGAAGATTGAAAGTTATTACCGAATACAAAAGCAATATTTTTCTCCTTTTCTGTCATTAAGAGATCTTAACCGAAAACTTATCGAAGCAGCGTTTCCTCAAATCATAAAAATGCCTCAAAAAACTAACTGGGGTAATGAGCGATATTGGAGGGGAGCTTCAACCAGACAGATTGTTGCTATTCATATTGATAGCGGGAAAATACTGTGGAGAAAAATTGCCCAATATGGTTTTCCTCACAAGTCGGTTGTTATTGGAAACGGCAAAGTTTTCTGTTTGGATCGCATCGACATTGCGACCTTGGACCTCGCCAAAAGAAGAGGAGTTCCCGTTGAACATCACCCACGTGTTCTGTGTTTTGATCTGAAAACAGGACGAGGAATCTGGAGTCGGAAAGAAAAAGGATTGAGCTACCAGACCTTATACTCAGAGAAACATGACATTTTCTTACAAGCATCACCTTATGATTTGAATCCGGAAGAAATACATAAGAAAAAACGACGACAAGGAATAAGGTTTGTTGCCCATGAGGGAGATAATGGCAAAATTCTCTGGAAGCAAAACTTCGAAGTCAATCGAGCGGTCGGACGACATCGAGCATGGTATAGCTGGTTCCTGTACAAAGACATGATTGTTTGCGAAACGTATAAAGATTACACAAATGAAAAGGAAAAGAGTGATTTCCATGGAATCAATGTCAGAACGGGAAAATTTGTGAACCGAATTGATCCTATCACAGGTGAAGCCAAAGATTGGGTCATTGCCCGAAAAGTAGGATGCGGGAATAGTGTCTGCTCAGAAAACCTTATCCTTTTCCGTTCTGGATCAGCAGGATATTTTAATATGGAAAATGATGGAGGCACATCTAACCTTGGTGGGTTCAGATCTGCTTGCAAAAACAGCCTTATCCCTGCAGGTGGTATCTTGAACGCTCCCAACATTGCGAGTGGTTGTACATGTAACTATCCTATCTTTACATCACTTGCATTAGTGACAATGGAAGGGATCGAAAATTGGACATCGAACGAGATAACTTATCAGGGAGAAAAAATACAACGGCTGGGAATTAATTTGGGGGCTCCCGGAGATTACAAAACTAAAGATGGAACTTTATGGGTGAATTACCCGAGTAAAGGCGGTCCCTCACCGAAGGTGCCTGTTGAAGTGATTCCAAAAAACACTTCGTGGTTTTATCGACATTCTGCCAGGCTCAAAGGTCCACACGGCGGAATAGTGACGGGCTCAGGAGCGGAGGGATTGGAAGTTGTTAATATCTCAATGGGCAATAAAAATTTTAAAGGAGAGTATTCCATACGTCTGTATTTTTCTGAAAAGAAGGGAATCTCAAAAGGTGAAAGGATCCAGACAATTTCCATTCAAAACGAAACAGTTCTGAAAAACTTTGACATCTTAAAAGAGGCAGGTTCTTCTGGTATTGGTGTGGCTAAAGAATTTAAAAACATCAAGATAGTTGAAGGAAAATTGTCAGTCAGATTGACTTCTGTTGCTGGGAAAACATCACTTTGTGGAATAGAAATCATAGCACAATAGAAAATCGTTATTTTTGTAGCAGAGAACCACAGTTCTAAAGACCGCAAGATAAACCAGCCACCTGACCAGAAAAGTCACCGGTAAAAAGAACCACTGGTAGCAAAAAATTCATTTTTCTGATGATGGGGATGCTATTCACCTTCAAAGAATGCCATGAACAGACACCCTGCTCACTCCCAAACTGCTCCCATGAGATTGCCATTATTCAGTAAACACTCTGTATCACAGTTTTCATCTGTTTAGAGATACGGTCTTCAGATCCGTGGGTATTGGAACTGCTTTAAATCAATTTTTGCTTTTGAGCAGGTAAGATTCTCAGGAACAAATCGACCACTGGCATCTGGATTTCAATAAACAGCGACCACATAGCTCACTGGGAAATCAAACTCCCCTTGAGTTTGCAAAAAATCATCCCATGCAGGGTAACCATTAGAACAGACTTTCTGAAATCTTTGGCTCACACTGCTGCAGAAAATCGGAGTTGATGTGCAATCTCACGGTGACAGCACAGGCATCTTGGATATCTAATAGACACCAAACTAAATTCTCTGCGTGGCAGATGAAACCTGTCTAACTTGAGTACGAATACTCTTTCACTAATCCAGAAATCAAAACTTACATTTTTGATAATGTTTTTCGAGGGACTTCCGCCAGCGGAGTCTCTGATTTTGACCGATTTAAAGCATACGCAGTTTGTGATTCAGTGTATCGTTTTCGTTTTATTTTCTGCTCCTTTTATCAAAATGCAAGATAACAAAATATGTCGTATTCCGCATGGATCTAAAAACGGTGAACAGGTCAACATGATCAAGAAAAATCTGCAAAACTCCAGTTTATTATGAATGGTTCTAAAGCTGTGAATATCCTGTTTACTTAAGGTTCACTTTTTTTGGTGAAGCTCAACATACCTGCTATCTAGCTAAATAAAGTATAATCCCAAAGTTTTTTTTCGTTGTTAGCGGGGTTTTATGTCCTATATTAATTGTTTTTCGAGCAGGGCTTCATTTACAATACGCTAATAAATATCCACTTTATGAAGTGGTGAATAATTATATCCATGTCAGGACCGAGCTCCAGATATCTGTCCGGCTCTATTCCATTTATTTATATTCTCATTTTAAATTATTTATTAGATGTAATTTATAACAACTCTAAGGAGCATTCTCGTGGGCCCTTTTGATTTTTTTTATCGTTTAATGAAGCATGACAATAATAGTTTACTGAAAAGAAGCAAATCAAAGCGACAATTTGATCAAAGTTTCCACCAGGCTTCTGCCCATTCACTCGCTGCGATTGAAATCCTGGAAGACAGGACTTTACTTGATGCCTCTGATCCTGATGTTACTTTAACTTCTGATGTATCCACCGTTGGGGAAAATTGGATAATCCCAACGTTAACAGCCACGCTCAATGAAGTTTCCGCACAGGACATTACGGTAAACCTCGGTTTTAGTGGGACCGCAACAGAGGGAGCGGACTATGGGGCTTGGCAGCATTTTATTACCATCAATGCTGGAGATTTAACGGGGCAGGTTCAGATTCAATCTATCCCGGATTCACTTGTTGAAGGCGATGAAATAATTAATGTTGATGTTACCAGTATTGTTAATGGAAATGAAAAAGATGGAGAACAGTCTGTCACTGTTGTGATTAAAGATGATGATTTCATTTATCCCGATGTTGCTCTCACGTCTGATGTCTCAAACATCAATGAATACTGGAATGTTGTCACCTTCTCTGCAACTCTTGGTAATGCTTCACAGTTTGACACAACCGTTGAAATTGGTTTTGGTGGAACAGCCACTTCAGGAGTTGACTATGGGGCTTGGCAAAATCAGATTGTAATCCCTGCAGGGGAAACGACAGGCCAGATTCAGATCCAGACAATTTTTGATTCACTCGAAGAAGGCGAAGAAACAATTGAAGCTGAAGTTCTGAGTGTAATTAACGGAACTGAGAAAAATGGGGATCAGTCGGTCACAATTTCCGTCGCAGACAGTTTTTCACACAGACCACGAGTGGAACTGAGCACCAATTTTTCTGATATCAATGAAAATTCCGGCTTGGCGTTAATTACTGCAACTTTGGATCAGACATCTACTGCTGATATCATTGTGAACCTTAACTTTAATGGCTCAGCAACTCATGGTGTGGATTATACTTCATCCTCTTCAAAAATTGTGATCCCTGCAGGTCAGACGACCGGGCAAATACAAATTCAGGCACTTCCTGATTTTCTTACGGAAGGATTTGAGAACATCGGTGTTGAGATAGCATCTGTTATGAACGGAATTCCAAAAGAGGTAGATGAGACCCCGAATATTGTCATTATTGATGATAATTTTAATCCTCCGAATGTAACTCTTGCTTCAAATGTTTCAAAAATAGATGAGTATTGGAAAGTTGTCACCATTACAGCCACTGTGGATCAGGTTTCAATTTTCGATACTACTGTTGAAGTTGGGTTCAGCGGAACTGCTACTGAGGGCGATGATTATGGGGCATGGATGAATCAAATTATCATCCTTGCAGGTGAAGCAACGGGGCAAATTCAGTTTCAATCTGTTCCAGACTCTCTCGTAGAAGGTGATGAAACAATCACAGCAGAAATTCTCAATGTCGGTAATGGTTATGAGAAAGATGGAGAACAATCAGTCACAATTATATTAACAGATGACAATTCGGATTATCCTCATGTGTCTCTCGCTTCTGATGTCAATTCTGCAGGGGAATACTGGGAAATTGTTACATTCATAATTTCTCTTGATCGGGTTTCAGAATTAGACACTACTGTCAATATTGGATTTGGTGGAACAGCAACTGAAACAGTTGACTATGGTGCCTGGCAAAAAGAAATTGTCATTCCTGCAGGTGAAACGACGGGCCAGATACAAATTCAGACAATCCCCGATTCTTTTCATGAAGATGATGAAACCATTGTGACTGAAATTCTGAATGTGACCAATGGGATCGAAAAGAATGAGAATCAAACAGTTGTTATAACAATTACTGACACTGAATATAATAATCCCTCTGTAACACTGACTGCAAATAAATCCAGCATTATTGAAGACTCCGGGGTTGTAACTGTAACTGCGAATCTAAATGAAGTATCAAACTCTGATGTAATTGTCAGTTTAGCTTTTTCCGGGTCAGCAATAAAGGGCACTGATTACACAGAATCGCATAGTGAAATCATAATCCTGGCGGGTCAACTGAGTGGTTTCATTCAAATTCAAGCCATTGATGATTCTCTCATTGAAGTTGATGAATTCGTCATAGTTGATATTACAACAATCATTAACGGTGATGAGCATGATGGAAACCAGTCGGTTATTGTGACTATTCTTGACGATGATCTTCCTGAAGTGACATTATCTTCTGATCTAACAGAAATCGCTGAATCTTCAGGAATTGTTACTATCACTGCTACTCTTGACCAGGTTTCGCATGAAGATGTCATTATTAATCTTGGATTCTCAGGAACAGCAACAAATAGTGTTGACTACAATTCTTCCAGTACACAGATCGTTATTCTCACTGGTCAATTATCAGGGGCAATTCAAGTTCAAGCAGTTCAGGATTCTCTTGTTGAAATTGATGAGCCTTTTAACGTTTCGATTGCCAGTGTGATTAATGGAGTTGAAAAAAATGGTTCTCAATCAGTTGCAATTACCATTCTTGATGACGATCTTCCTGAAGTAACTTTGTCTGCTGACCTTCCTGAGATTACAGAGGAACTTTCAGTAGAACTTGATGTTTCTACAATCTTCGCCACTCTTGATCAGGTTTCTCATGAAGATGTCACTGTAACTCTTGGATTTTCGGGTACAGCTATAAATGGGGTAGACTATAGTGCTACCGATACACAGATTATTATTCTTGCTGGCCAGTTGTCTGGTTTTGTTCAGGTCCAAGCGATACAGGATTCTCTTGTTGAAATTGATGAACCTTTTGACGTTGATATTACCAGTGTGGTTAATGGTCTTGAAAAGAATGGTAATCAAGCAGTTGCAATTACTATTCTTGATGATGATTTTCCAGAAGTGACATTATCCTCTAATGTGACAGAAATCGTGGAAGCTTCTGGAATTGCGACAATCACGGCTGCTCTTGATCAGGTTTCTCATGAAGATGTTACTATTAATCTTGGATTCTCAGGCACGGCTATAAATGGGGTAGACTACGGTGCTACTGGTTCACAGATCGTTATTCTCGCGGGCCAACTGTCTGGTTTCATTCAGGTTCAATCCAATAGTGATACACATTTCGAAAATGCGGAAACTGTTCAAGTTGATATTTTAAGTGTAGCCAATGGAGTTGAAAAAAATGATAATCAATCGGAATTAATTACAATACTTGACGGATCTAGCAGTTCCGTTTTTGATCTTTCCATTCTTCAATCTTCCAATGGTGGTGATGGCTCTCAAGGCTTTATTATCAATGGAATTGATGCTGATGATAATTTAGGGTGGTCTGTCAGTGATGCGGGAGATATCAACGGAGATGGCTTCGATGATATCGTTATCAGTGCAGCATATCTTGAGAATGAAGATGATCCCACTAATCTAAATCGTAAAGCAGAAAGTTACGTCATCTTTGGAAAAGCAGCGGGGTTTCCATCCGAGATCAATCTGTCTGATCTTTTATCTGCCAATGGAGGAGATGGATCTATTGGTTTCAGGATCAATCCAGTCAATGTGACAGATGTCGCTGGCTATTCCGTTAGTTCTGCGGGGGATGTCAATGATGATGGGTTTGATGACCTTATCGTGGGTTCTCCTGCCTACTTATCCTATTCGGGGGCAGCTTTTGTCATCTTCGGAAAGGCAAGCAATTACAGTGCAGAATTTGATCTATCTTCATTATTAGATGCCAATGGAGGAGATGGATCTGAAGGATTTATTATCGAAAATGATATTGGCCCAGAAGTAACGGGAGTATCTGTGAGTTCCGCTGGGGATGTCAATGGGGATGGATTAGATGACATTCTGGTTAGTGCTCCCTGGGCTGCACCAAATGGACTTACTCAAGCAGGTAGAACTTATGTCATTTTTGGAAAAACGAGTGGCTATACCTCATCGATCGCTCTTTCTGTTTTAAATGGAACCAATGGATTTGTTATCAATGGTATCAGTGAAGGCGATTTGACAGGTGTTGCTGTGAGTTCTGCAGGAGATGTTAATGGGGATGGATTTGATGATATTCTAATTGGTGCTGACGGAGCCAATTCCGCTGCAGGAGAAAGTTATGTCATTTTTGGAAAAGCCTCTGGGTTCTTGGCATCCATAGAACTAGCCAACTTGAATGGAGCTGATGGTTTTGCTCTTACGGGAATTGATGTTAATGATCTTTCTGGATGGTATGTGAGTTCCGCTGGTGATATCAACGGGGATGGATTAGATGATATCATCATTGGCGCACAAGGGGCTGATACCAATGGAAATAATAACGCTGGCAAAAGTTATGTCGTTTTCGGAAAAGCTTCCGGTTACTCCGCAGTTTTTGCTCTCTCCACTTTGGATGGAACAAATGGTTTTGTGATCAATGCAGCAGATGCTCATGATCATTCTGGACAATCTGTCAGTTCCGCAGGTGATATCAACGGGGATGGACTTGATGATATCATTATTGGTGGTTCGCCTCATTTAAATTCCAGTTATGGTAAAGCTTCTATCCTCTTTGGTAAAGCAACCGGTTATACAGCCATATTTGAACTTTCCTCTCTGGACGGTCTCAACGGATTTCTTATTAGTGGAATTGATCCTGATGATCGCTCTGGACGTTTTGTCAGTTCGGCAGGAGATATGAATGGCGATGGGTATGATGATCTCATCGTCGGTGCGATATGGGCAGATCCGAATGGGGTTTCCAATGTAGGAGAAACCTATGTCATCTTCGGTCGTGATTTCCGGAACGAAGTGACTCATCCTGGAACCTCTGGTAACGATAACCAGACAGGGACTTCAGCGGATGAAATCCTGATTGCAGGACTGGGGAATGATACCATTGATGGCAGTTCAGGCGATGACGTTATCAGGGCGGGAGCAGGAAATGATGTCATCATTTATGACCCTGTAACAGACACACTTAAAGTCGATGGTGGGTCTGGTGTCGATACTCTTCGGATCACCGGTTCTGGAATTCATCTGGATTTGACCACGCTCAACCAGACAGAATATTATCAACTGTATGAAAATATTGAAATTATTGATCTGACAGGAACAGGTAATAACACTTTAACATTAACGGATTTTGACCTACTCCATTTGTCCTCCACTACAAATACCCTGCGTGTTGATGGAAATGTTGGTGACAAGGTTATTGCTGCTATCGGGAATGGTGTCTGGAATGATAATGGTACTGTTCAGATCAATTCTCAAACTTATCATGTCTATGAAGCAGGGCAAGCAATTTTGCAAGTTCATGAAGATATTGATCGTTCTGAAATTGTCATTGAAGAAGAAGAAGGAGCCGTTTTTAACCTTTCTGATCTTCAAGCAGTAAACGGAGGCGATGGTTCTCAAGGGTTTGTTATTAACGGGATTGATCCAGAAGATCAATCCGGACGATCAGTCAGTTCCGCTGGGGACATTAATGGAGACGGATTTGATGACATCATCATTGGGGCCCCAAACAGAAACAGCCGAACTGGAGAAAGTTATGTCGTTTTTGGAAAAGCCTCTGGTTACACTGCGTCAATTAACCTTTCCACCTTGGATGGCACCAACGGGTTTGCCATCAACGGGATTGAGCTAGGTGATTATTCCGGCTTCTCAGCCAGTTCCGCGGGAGATATTAATGGAGACGGGTTTGATGACATCATCATTGGAGCTTTTTATGCAAACCCCAATAACAATAGTGATGCTGGAGAAAGTTATCTCATCTTTGGAAAAGCAACTGGTTACACTGCGTCAATTAACCTTTCCACCTTGGATGGCACCAACGGGTTTGTCATCAATGGGATTGATTCATCTGATTATTCTGGTTACTCAGTCAGTTCCGCCGGTGATATCAATGGAGACGGATTTGATGACATCATCATTGGAGCGTATTCAGCAGATCCCAATAACAATAATGATGCTGGGGAAAGTTATGTCGTTTTCGGAAAAGCCTCTGGTTACACCGCGTCAATTAACCTTTCCACTTTGGATGGGACCAACGGGTTTGTCATCAACGGGATTGATCTAAGTGATTATTCCGGGCTTTCAGTCAGTTCCGCCGGTGATATCAATGGGGACGGATTTGATGACATCATCATTGGAGCTTTTTATGCAAACCCGAATAACAATAGTGATGCTGGAGAAAGTTATCTCATCTTTGGAAAAGCAACTGATTACACTGCGTCAATTAACCTTTCCACTTTGGATGGGACCAACGGGTTTGTCATTAACGGGATTAATCTAGGAGACTTTTCCGGCTTCTCAGCCAGTTCCGCGGGAGACATTAATGGAGACGGATTTGATGACATCATCATTGGGGCTTTTAATGCAGACCCAAACAGCAATACTAACGCCGGGGAAAGTTATGTCGTTTTCGGAAAGGCAACTGGTTACACTGCGTCAATTAACCTTTCCACTTTGGATGGGACCAACGGGTTTGTCATTAACGGGATTAATCTAG
>JAJRVU010000497.1 GCA_024277145.1 Planctomycetota bacterium | reverse complement strand
GATGAAGACGATCAGAAAAAAGTTATCAAGAATCCGAATGAATTGAGAAAGATTACGGACATTGAACCTTTCCACGATTACTTCCCGGATAAAAAAGAGGGAGAAGATCCTTGCAGGTATATTTGTCCTCGCCCGGATAATATTGCTTGTAAAACATCCTCTGAAAATAATTACGAGTGTCCGGAAGAAGTCAAATTGAGCCAACAGGTATATGACGGCCGTCATTTTGGTCCTGCAGTATTTCACTGGGAAGCCAGTAACCTGAAACATAATCCACTCTATTTTGAAGATGCTGCTTTAGAACGGTATGGCCATACCTGGCCTGCCCCGATCCAGCCTTTCATTTCCACAGGAAAATTCGGACTTCAACTGGTCGGGCTTCCTTACCAAATGACTTTGGATCCCGTTCACAAGGATCAGTACACGCTCGGTTGGTATCGTCCGGGTGAATGTGCTCCTAAGAAAATCTACCAGATTCCACTCAATGCCAAGGCTGCTGCGGTTCAGGCTGGTGTTGTTACCGGGCTCATCTTCCTGGTTCCATAAAGAAAGAATTACACTGTGTTAATAGCAATGTGATTTGAAGATTTCAAAAAACATGACAATCCACTTAACAGACCCTTGCATTTGTGCTTGCGGTCTGTTTTTTTATGTATAGACTGACCAGAGTGACTTCAGTTGAAATTCATTAATCCTGTTGATAGATAAAAGAACAAGTATGAGCGATCCAACTCCAGACAATTCCAGTCTTGCTAATGATCTGATCAATCGGATTGATGCACTTTTACTGGATGCAGAAAAAAACACAAAACCACTGGAAGTCGACCCTTATCGGCAACAGTTATTTGAACTGTTTGTGACAGCAGATGGTGCAGGATACCTGAAAGAAGATCTCGGCGTGGATCTTTCTGCAGACGGGCTTTGCAAAATATTGGCGGATCGTTGGGGGTTAGCAGAGGAAGCACAAGTTTCAACAGCCAGCCAGAAAAAACTTTCTCCTTCCCAGTTGTCTAAAATGAGAATGCTCTGGGCGTTGATGCGGATGTGGATGGAATGGACATACGCCTGGTCCCGCTGGACCGAATTTCATCAGGATCTGATTGAAGAAGAGTAATTCTTATTTCTAAAGTTGATACGTGAAAATATTTGAACCATTCACAAAAGCCAGCGTTTAATTATTAGCGGCAAAGAAACCATGCGTGTACCTCTCATACAATACACTATCTAAAATAAGCTATGATTGACGATCCATAACTAATAAAAAAACCTGCTGAGGTTATCAACAGGTTCTATGGATTGAATTAAATAATATTCAAAAGTTGCAATCAGGCAATCGACTACTCGTCCTTTTTTCGAAGAGACTCAAGCACGGATGCATCTTCCAGAGTGGTTGTGTCACCGCTGGTTTCCCGGCCGGCTGCAATGTCTCGCAACAGTCTTCTCATGATTTTTCCACTTCGTGTTTTCGGAAGTGTCGGAGAAAATTGAATTTTATCAGGCGTTGCAATAGCACCAATCTGTTGACGAACATGCTGGATCAGTTCTTTTTCCATGGCGTCATCTCCCTCCCCTTCAGTTAAAGAGACAAAACAGCAAATTCCTTCCCCTTTTAATTCATGAGGGAAACCGACGACTGCAGCTTCAGCCACTTTCGGATGAGACACAAGGGCACTTTCAACTTCCATTGTACTTAAACGGTGTCCTGAAACATTAATCACATCATCAACACGACCCATGATCCAGTAGTAACCATCTTCATCTGTTCTTGCACCGTCCCCTGCAAAGTAACACCCTTCGATTTCACTAAAATAGGTTTCCAGAAATCGTTCGTGATCGCCATATAATGTTCTCAGCATGGAAGGCCAGGATTGTCTCATGACAAGCAGTCCCCCCGAACCTTTGGGCAGGCTCTCACCATCTTTGGTCACAATATCAGGAACCACTCCCGGTAACGGAAATGTACAACTTCCCGGTTTGGTTGCGGTCACGCCGGGAAGAGGGCTCATCATGATCGCACCCGTTTCCGTTTGCCACCATGTATCCACAATCGGGCAGCGTTCCTGTCCAATCGTTTTGTGATACCACATCCAGGCTTCCGGATTGATCGGTTCCCCCACAGTTCCGAGTAATCGCAAGGAACTTAAATCATACTGATTAGGCCATTGATCTCCCCATTTGATAAATGCACGAATTGCAGTCGGGGCTGTGTAGAAAATGTTAACGGAATATTTTTCGACGATTTCCCAGAAGCGTCCTTCGTTCGGCCAGTTAGGAGCACCTTCATACATAACCGTTGTCGCACCATTGGCGAGAGGTCCGTATATGATGTAACTGTGACCCGTCACCCAGCCAATATCTGCGGTACACCAATATGTGTCATCTTCTTTCAAGTCAAAGACCCATTTGGATGTCATCTGGGTTCCTAAAAGGTAACCCGCTGTGGTGTGAAGAACTCCTTTTGGTTTTCCGGTACTGCCAGATGTATAAAGGATGAACAAAGGATGTTCCGAATCAAGCTCTGTAGCCTCGCAGTCAGCAGAAATGTCCTGCATGAGTTCGTGCCACCAGTAATCGCGATCGGGAACCATTTCCACATCGCCACCGGTTCGTTGAACAACCACCACTTTTTTAACGGTAGAAGATTTTTCCAGGCTGTCATCAACCGCCTTCTTCAAGGGAAGTTCTTTCCCACGTCGCCAACTTCCATCAGCAGTGATGACAATTTTCGCTTCTGCATCATTATTACGATCCGCAATCGCATCAGCACTGAAGCCACCAAAGATAATGGAATGAGTTGCACCAATTCGTGAGCAGGCAAGCATGGCAATCGCCAGTTCCGGAACCATAGGCATATAGATCGTGACTCGATCACCTGTTTCCACACCCAGTTTTTTGAGGACGTTTGCAAATTTACAAACTTCTCGATGCAAATCCTGGTATCGCAGAACGCGCGTATCTCCCGGTTCTCCTTCCCAGATGATGGCTGCCTTGTTTTTTCGCCAGCTATCAAGATGCCTGTCGAGACAGTTATAAGAGACATTAATTTTGCCACCGGTAAACCATTTGGTATCCGGCATGTCTCCTTCCATCACTTTGTCATACTTCTGGAACCAATCCAGATTCTCTGCCATTTCCCCCCAAAATCCTTCAGGGTCATCTTTGGCACGTTGCCACATCTGCTGATATTCTTCTTCCGACTTGATATTTGCTTGTTCAACAAACTCAGCAGGGGGAGGAAAAGTTCTTGTTTCATTCAAGACAGACTCAATACCATCGCCAGAATTGGTGCTCATTCGATCTTTCTCCTGTTCCGGAATTCGGTTCTATTTGTATCACTCTATTATAAACTGCACAGCAAACTGATTTTGCACATCATTAATAGACAATGTCTTTTGAAAGCTATAACCATATTTTCAAGTCACAGTATGTCCCATACAACCGCACTCAACAAGTATTCCCGGATCAGGAATTCCCGTTCCTACTATATTTTCAGTCTGAGACCCGTATCTTTTAACATTAGGAACCTTGATATCTTCTCATTTCCGGCACACTTGCTCCTGTTTTTCCTTCCCATTATCAGATGATTCCATAAAGCACGCATTCCTGTTGCGTGAAGTCAACATGTTGTTTTTTGGGGGGCAACATGCTGTAACATCTTTTTTCACATGACGTTATGAAGAAAATAGACTATTTTTGGACGATTTCTGTTGCGAGAATGCATCATTGGATGTTTTCGCATTGTACAGAAATCTGAGCAGTTCAGGAAAAGTGAATAAACCATAACCTGTTTAATAAAAAGATGTTATGAACGGTGTAACATCTTGATGTTAAAAAAGATTGGCGCGATTTGAGTTTTGGCATTCACATTGCTTTACACCCTATCAGTTCAAACAAATCAAACTTTTAACAACACGATTCACTACAACTCTGGGGGAAACTAACTATGAAAAATCTTATCACTCAACTCGCTAATGACGAAGCTGGCTTTATCGTATCTGCTGAACTTGTTCTTGTTGCAACAATCGCTGTTCTATCCATGGTCGTTGGATTATCAGAAGTTGCTAACAACATTAATCAGGAACTTGAAGATGTAGGCTCTGCATTCTCCTGTATCGATCAAAGCTACTCTTACGAACTCAATACAGGATGCAAAGGATATGCTGCTGACAGTTCGTTCAACGATTATGCAGATGATTGCTCAGGTCAGGATGATATCACTTGCAACCCTTGGTAAGACTTAGTTTTCAAGAGTTACATAATAAAACTGAATATAGAAACTGGCAGTTGTCTCTTCTGAATAGTGCCCTCTCAAGCGATGGCTTGCCAGTTATTCATTTTTGAAAACAGTTCAATACTTTGAATGACACAAATAATACACACACTATTTTTTAAATACGGGAGAGAACTATGATGAATCTATACACACAATTAATGAACGACGACGCTGGTTTTATCGTTTCTTCAGAACTGATTCTGGTCGCAACCATTGCTGTACTATCCATGCTGGTCGGCTTAAGTGAAGTCTCTAACAACATTAATCAGGAACTTGAAGATGTTGGCTCTGCATTCGCTTCTGTTAATCAGGGATACCAAGTCAGAGGTTTCTCAGGTTGCAAAGCTGTGACTTACGCAAGTTCTTTCGGGGACCAAGCTGATTTCTGTGACGGTGAAGATGACATCACATGCAACGGAATCGGTTCAGGTGAAAATCACACCAGCAACCAATACTAAAATCTAGAAAAGTCCTTAACTAACCTATAATATAAAAAAGACTCGTTAAGGATGAACACAATTGACACCCCCCCCCAAAGGCAGTTGGTTTTCTTCGGAAGACTGACTGCCTTTTTTCTTATATTAAAGCAGGGCTCTTGCAATCTCTGCGTGAGACCTTTTTCTTTTTAAAAACCGGTGTCCATTTGTGTTTATCTGTGATTCAGAAAAGTGAAGAAATATTCTTACCGTTCTCTTTCCGGCTAGGATACAATAAAAAAAGAACCCCACGGTTTTTAATCATGGAGTTCGTTTTAGTTCTTAATCGTTCCTGAAAAAATTCAGGGATTAACTTTCCATCTGGAAAGGAGCGCGACGTTTTCGAGTCATCAAAGCAGTCGCCTGTTTATCACCAATGAATTGTTCTTTATTTGGGTCCCAATTCAATTCCCTACCTAGCATCAATGAAATATTACAGAGATGACAGGAAGTCATTGTTCGGTGATGCGTTTCCACATCGGAAATTGGTTGCTGGCGATCTTCGATACAACTGAAGAAGTTTTCCATGTGATTACCAGGCTTTTTCCCTTTGTAAAGCTTGATGATGTATTCGTCCAACTCTTTGTTATCAGCTTCTGTTAAGCGATCAACAGGGGCTCCTTCGAGTTTTCCACGGTTAACAAAAATTCGGCCTTTTTCTCCTTCAAACAGGATTCCATTGCCGAAGTCAATGTTGGTTCCTTCCCGCTTGTAATGATCATTCACGGACATCACAGAGCCATTTTCATATTCCAGATTGATATTGAATTTGACGGCTGTGTTAAACCCACTCGGAAGCGATGCATCTCCATTGATGTAGGCGTTCCAGTTGAAGTTTTCCGGAATGATTGCAGGGAATTCTCCTTGAGCACTCGCCTTAACCGGACCAGATTTATCATAACCTAAAGCCCATTGTGCGATATCGATATGATGGGCACCCCAGTCAGTCATTTTTCCACCTGAATATTCAAACCACCAACGGAAGTTTTTTCGACGTTCCAGTGAATAGTCTGCTTTTGGTGCAGATCCAAGCCACATATCCCAATCCAATCCGTCAGGAACAGGTGTTGATTTGAAAGGTCCTTCACCCGGAGCTCCTCCGATGGCAACATGAGCATTGACATTTTTACCCAGCCGACCTGTTTGCACGATTGCAATGGCTTTTAAAAATTTAGAATTGTTCTCACTTCGCTGTTGAGTTCCCACCTGGAAAACGCGTCCGGTTTCTTTAACCACTTCCCGAACTTTTATTCCCTCTTCAATGGTTAGCGTTAACGGTTTTTCACAGTAGACATCACTACCAGCACGAAGTGCAGCAATCGCAATGGGAACATGCCAATGATCAGGAGTTCCAATGGTTACGATATCCGGTTTTTCTTTTTCAAACATCTTACGATAATCTGAATAGAGATTTAATTTATTTTCAAAGTCTGCATTAAATTCCTTTGTGTGATAATCATCAACATCACAACAGGCAATCATTGCTCCCAGTTTGGCAGCTCTTCGTGCAATGTACCCGCCTTGATTATATGCCCCTCGGCTTCCACCGACTCCAACACAGGCAATGGTCGGTTTACTATTTACGTCTTTCCCCCAGATTAACGAAGGGGACCAGATAAGAGGTGCAGAAAAAACGGCGCTCGCAGCTGCCGATTTTTTTAGAAAATCACGTCGATTTTGTTTTTGGGATGTCACGCCTGAACTCCTTGAATTTATGAAGGTATTAAGTTGAATGATTTAGTTTTATTCAAATATCGTCAAAATATTGATATCAACAAATGCATTAATATTGATGCGTTTTAGTTTAGCCTATGAGAATGGTGACTGTAAAGGATTGAAAGACCCGTGGAATCTCTTTCTTCAGGATCCCAATGTTTGAAAAAGCCCCTGTTTTTTAAGATGAATTTGCAGAAAAGCAGGAATTCGGCTGGTAGGATGAGAAAACCTACGGACTTCATAAATAGAGAATTTCAGGAAAAGGAACTTCAGCTGTGCCTGTTTCAATCGAAAATTACAACGAACACGATTTACAGATCTGGAACGAAGAATTAAACGACTTTATTCCAGACCGGATTTATGATGCCCATATACATATGCTTCATCTTTCTCATTTACCTGAAGATAAAAGAATCTGGGGTCAGGCAGAACTCAAGGATTTGAAAAAATGGGCTGAGCGTTTGTATCCGGGAAGAGACGTTAGTTTTCTGACGTTGGGAACACCTTTTCCTGAAATTGATGTTGCTGCACATAACAAATGGTTTGCTGAACAAATAAAAGAGGATCCAAAATCACGATGGAATCGTTTAGTGACTCCTGATTGTACAACAGAAGAAATCGAAAAAGATTTTGAGACCGGGCAAATGATTGGGTTAAAACCTTATCGTTTTTTTTCAACAACAGGAGACGTGAATCAATGCCGAATTCATGAATTCCTGACACACGAGCAAATGGAATTGGCCAATCACCACGGAATGTGGGTGACCATGCATCTCTCTCAACCACATGGTTGCGCGGATGAAGAAAATCTGAAAGACCTGGCAGAATACACACAGTCTCGCTATCCCAACATTAAATGGATTCTTGCCCATTGCGCACGCAGTTTTACTTATTGGCCGATACGTGAAGCAGTTGACCGATTAAAAGAGATGCCTAACATCTGGTACGATCTTTCTGCCGTCACAGATATTCGCCCCGTGATCACCTTGTTTAAGAATGAAGATCATCATCGAATTCTGTATGGATCAGACGGATTGGATGCAACCTATTTTCGCGGGCAGTATGTCGCTCTTGGTCGAGCCTGGCAAGCTTTGGATACCGAAAGCCAGTCTTTGAAATTTCCGCATTGTGATGGAAGACCGATTCTTTGTATCTACGAACAATTGCTTGCAATGAAACAGGCAGCTGAAATTGCAGGTTTTAGCAAGGAACAGGTTGAAGACATTTTCTGGCGAAATGCAGTGACCGCATTTGAGATTGAATAAGAGGAAGTTCTACATGGATTTAGTAGTTTTTTTCTCGACTCAAAGCTCATTTAATCACCCAAACATCTATAAAAACCGCATAAATAAAGCCCTCTTGACCTAAATTCAGGGGAAACCTATATTCCGCCTCTGAATTGAATAATCTACAAAACTTTTCTTCTTCTCTATGCGGAGGCTTGGACTATGAGTGAAAGGAATCACTCGATTAACGAATCCCCTAAAGGATCACGGAAAAAAATTGGTTTGTTTGTTGCAGGAACTGTAATGTTGCTTGTTGCAGGGACTGTTTTTTACCAGATGAATCGAACTGCTCAAACAAATGCAGCAGTCGAATCTAAAAAAAATAAATCACAAACAACGAAAAGTACAACCAAAAAGAAAACATTGGCTACGGTCAATAATCAAGAGATCAGTTACGATCTGATTGCTCAGGAATGCGTTTTACGCTATGGGAAAGAAGTTCTTGAGAATGTCATCAATCGAGTGATTATTCAACAGGCTTGCCAGGATAAAGGTGTCAAAGTCACCACCCAGGAAGTGGACAAGGAAATTGCCAAGATTGCTGAACGATACAACATGCCTTTGGAAAACTGGTACAAGATGCTTCAAGCAGAACGAAAGTTGACACCTCAGCAGTATCGCAGGGATGTCATCTGGCCGATGCTTGCATTGAAAAAACTGGCAGGAACAGATATTTCTGTCACGAAAGAAGATATGGAAAAGGCATTTATTCGGGATTATGGTCCCAAAGTGAAAGCCCGTATGATTCTTCTCAACAAACAAAGCCGCGCAATAAAGGTTTGGGAGAAAGCTTCCAAGAACCCTGATGACTTCGAAAGTCTTGCAAGGCAATACTCTATCGAACCGAACAGTAAAGCTCTAGGTGGTTCCATTCCTCCGATTCGCAAATTTACTGGCCAGGACACTTTGGAAAAAGCTGCTTTCAAACTGAAGAAAGGTGAAATTTCCGGAGTGATTCAAGCGGGAACAGGTTATGCCATTCTTCTTTGTGAAGGACGAACGGAACAGTATGCTGAATTTGATGATGTCAAAGAGGCTGTCCATGAACAGCTTTTAGAAGAAAAAATTCAGAAACGTGTTGCCAAAGTCTTTGCTAATATTAAGAAAGAAGCGGTTGTCAGTAATTATCTGACTAACACGCGAAGTAATGGAATTCGACAAGCTTCCGGAATTGGGAAATCTCGAACGACAATAAGAAAAACTCAGGAACGAACAAAATAGGACCTTTATCCGAACCAGAATGCGGTATGTCTTCTCCTTAACACAGGAGGCATGCCGTTTTTTTATTTCGCTCTTTTCCAATTTAATTGTCGTGTTACAATGAAATCCGGCCGCTTTTCCAATAAGTTAGATTTCCATACAGAACCCCATTTAACCAATATAGGCTTAAAAAATCGATGCGTAGTGAATCAGATATTCCTTTTGAGGATGCTCCTTTCAACATACCTGTTGCAGATCGAGTTGACAGATTGCCACCTTACATGTTTGGGAAAATTAATAAACTCAAGCATGAAAAGCGGGTTGCGGGCGTTGATGTGATTGATTTGGGAATGGGTAATCCAACTGATTCCCCTGACCCCCTGATCATTGAAAAACTGGGAGAAGCACTTTCAGACCCGCGAAATCATCGGTATTCGGTTTCCAATGGAATTGAGAATCTCCGGAAGGAAGTCTCTGCTCGTTATTGGAAAAAATATGGAGTCCGGTTAGACCCTGCTTCAGAAGTGATCGCCTGTATCGGCTCGAAAGAAGGTTTCAGCCATCTTTGCCTGGCATTGATGGGACCGGGAGACACTGCAATTGTCCCTTCCCCTTCTTTTCCCATCCATGTTTATGCAGTCATGCTGGCATCAGGAAATGTGATCTCTCTGGATGTTCGTGAACCGGACCAATTTCTGTCCAACATTGAATACACGTGCAAACATATTTTTCCGAAACCTAAAGTTGTCATCGTCAATTTTCCTCATAATCCTTCAACGACCGTTGTGGATCAGGGATTTTATGATGATCTGGTCAAACTTGCCAAAAAATATCAGTTTCTTGTCATCAGTGATTTTGCTTATGCTGATATCTGTTTTGATGGATATCAAGCTCCCAGCTTCCTGGCTTCCCCGGGCGCAATTGATGTGGGAGTGGAATTCACCACGATGAGCAAAGGTTACAGCATGGCAGGCTGGCGGATTGGATTCTGTGCAGGCAATCCTGAAATGGTTCGTGCATTGGCGACTATTAAGGGGTATTACGATTATGGAATTTTTCAACCGATCCAGATTGCTGCAATTGTGGCTATGAGGCATTGTGATGCAGCGGTTGAAAGTGTTTCAAAAGAGTATCAGCAACGAAGGGACACTCTTTGTAGTTCTTTAACTCGATTAGGCTGGGATATTCAGCCCCCGAAAGCGAGCATGTTTGTCTGGGCAAAAATTCCAGAACCCTGGAACGAAATGGGATCCATCAACTTTGCCATGAAATTACTTGATGAAGGTGGAGTTGCTGTCAGTCCCGGCAGAGGCTTTGGTGATGATGGGGAAGGATATCTGCGTTTATCGATTGTTGAAAATTCTAATCGGCTCAAGCAGGCTGTCCGCCAAATTGGAAAATGCATGAAAATTGAAGATTCCGACGCGATATAATTCGTCTTCTTACAGTCTGAGAAGCGGCTCGCGCGGCTGGATAGTAATTAAAGGCTCTAACCTGCTACACGCAAATGAAACTCGCTTTAATAAATACATCAGGAATTTTACCAGGCGGTCCAACCACCATCGATAAGCAGATTTTGCCCGGTGATATAACTGCTGGCATCACTCGCCAGAAAGACTACAGCCCCTTTTAATTCATGTGGCTGCCCCATTCGTTTCATCGGGCTTTTTTCACAAAGGCGTTTTACCATTTCTTCCGGTGCAGTTTCATTTGGGAATGGTCCCGGGCTAAGGCAATTCACGCGAACTCCGGTTTCAGCCCAGTAGACAGCCAGGTGACGGGTAAGATGAACGATCCCCCCTTTTAATCCGTGATACGGTGCAGGGCTTGCCTTACAAACTCCTTCATAAGTTTCCGGGTACTAACCAACAACTCCATACATTGAACCAAGCAGCACGATGGATGCGGGGACTTTTCGTTCAACCGCATGTTGATACGTCAATCTGGAAAGTTCAAAGTATCCTGCGAGATTAATCTGGTGATCTTTAAACTGATCAAAAGTGACAGACTTCCAGTCTTCCCCCAAAGGGGCATGACCATTATTAATCAGGATATCAACCTGCCCTGCTTTATCGACTGCATCCTGAAATCCGGAATGAATGGAAGATTCTTCCAGATGATTCAACTCCACGCCAAAATGATTCTGACCTTCTTTAGCAGGCAATTGATTCGCAACTTTCTGCGCAGTCTCTGCACTCCTGCTTGAGACAACAACATTCGCACCCGCTTCCGCCAATGCGCGGGACATGGCGGATCCCAAAAACCCGCTCGCACCGGAAATCAACGCAACCTTTCCAGTTAAATCAAACAAGTTAGGGGCAGTCGTTTCGCTTTCAGGGATAAAACTCATGGGTATCTCATTTCTGTATTATTGGGTCGAATGTGTATTTTTCTCTATCTCTTTCAGGAGATCGTTTTCCAGATATGGTTATCCGATGCATCCAGAATCGCGAGGTTCACTTTTAATGTTTGAAAAGCTTCTTCAATGGTGCAAAGTGGGGGAGCACTTTTTTCAACCGCATCCAGAAAAAGATCCGCCTGCTTAATAAAACCGGTGTCTCTTTCGACAGGTTCAATTGGCTCGTCATTCCATTCTTTCTCAGGGTGATCAACCCATCTCCATCGGCTTTTGTGAACTTCCATGCGAACCGTTCCCTTTTCACACGTTACAGTTACGGTCAACTCGTTTGCATCCTGATATTGATTCAGGGAAAACGATCCCAGCATCTGACCGTGACGAGTAATCACATTCACGGTATCTTCCACTTCCACTCCTTCCAGTTTCTGGTGAGAAGCATCTGCAGTTAAACTGGTAATTGGTCCTACAGTCCATTCCATTGCATTGATCAAATGAGTTAGTGCATCCTGGATGGCTCCCCCGCCAGTGGCTCGATCTTTGTAATAAATATCTCGATAGGCAGGACGAAAAAAAGGAAAGTTCTGGCCACTTGAAGCTGCAAGGTGAAGAGGCTTGCCGAATCTTTCGGATTGAATCACTTCACGAAATAAGTTGAACAACGGGTGAGCACGCAAGACATAAGCAATCACAGCAATAACTTGATTTTCATCAATGGTTTTTATAAGTTCATCAATCCCATCAAGAGATGTGCTGAGTGGTTTTTCAATGAGAAGATCAATCCCTTTTTTTGCAATTTGAATGGCGATGGGAATATGGATATGTGCAGGGGTGCAAATTACGGCTGCATCCCATTTTTCATTCAAAGCAGAATCAAGATTTTCAAAAACAGATTTAACCTTATAATCTCTTGCAACGTTTTCCCTCAGGGAATTATTCAGTTCGCAGATTCCAACTTCTGCTCGACCGGTTTGTTGGAAACAACGGAGATGGCGTTCCCCGATCGAACCTACTCCAATCACCAGAACTTTTTTTAATTTGGACATGAAAAATCACCCTGTTTTATTACTTTGACACCTACACTATAGATGGTTTCTTAAAACCAGAACCATAGGGTATCTTAAGGAAAACGGTTTCGCAATCCACCCAGAACAGGTGATCACAAGCTTGAATAATTTGTGGAACAAGAATGGTTTATGAATGGAATAAATCTGCAGAGAATTGGAGTACGATTTCGGGATCCCAGAAAACATGCTGCCATAAACTATTTATTGTTCAGCCTTCGTTTGGCACCATCGTGAATCTGCTTCTGGATATCAAGCCCGACATCCTTGCTCCACGCGCTGATCAGCTTTTGAAAAATGGGTCCCGGTTTGCCATCACCGATATTAAGACCATTAATCTTAGTCACAGGCATCATGCAATAGGGAGTAGAGCCGGTGAAGGCTTCATCTGCATTGATTACCTGAAAGA
This sequence comes from Planctomycetota bacterium, assembly GCA_024277145.1. Classification (GTDB taxonomy): domain Bacteria; phylum Planctomycetota; class Planctomycetia; order Planctomycetales; family Planctomycetaceae; genus JAJRVU01. The sequence continues at coordinate 5,735 of JAJRVU010000497.1, read as the reverse complement.
CCTGGAACGTTCGTTCGATAAAAGAAATTCCTATTTTTTCTGCAAGATCCCTGATAGTTGCCCGGCTGATTCCCGGAAGAATATTGTTCAGCGGAGGAGAAACAATTGTTCCATTTTCAACAATCATGAAATTTGCACGCGTTGTTTCAGTCACGTTTCCTTCCAGATCAAGAAGGAGCGCAAGCGCTTTAGGATCAGACATCTTTGCTTCATTGTCAGCAAGATAAAGATGCATCCTGCTTCTGCATTTCATGTTGGGTGCAAAACATTGTGGCGGGATATGTCGAATTGATGGAGTGACAACATGCGTTCCCTTTTGCATCTCGTCAGACCAGTTTTCAAACGCCAGCGGAAAAGTGTGCGCACAGATTGTCGGCTTTCGTGAGACTTGAATTTCAGGACTGGCAGCATAGGTGGGAATTCCCCCTGCTGTAATAAAAAGCACTAACCCGAGATCATCTTCCGAATTAATCAACCGGGTATTATTCTCTGCAAGTTCTTCGAGGATGGATGCGAGTTCTGCCGAACTGATTCCAGTATCAAATCGAACATAATTCAACGAGTTTTGCAGGCGTTCCAGATGTTCCGAAATACGAAACAGCTTATGACGAAACGTTCTTGCCATCTCGGTTACGGTGGCGCCAAGAACAACACCCGAATCAAAGATATCAATCTTTGCCTTTGAAGCGGGTATCATTTTTCCATTTAAGTAAGCAATCGGTTCAGTCATGGAGTCCTTAAAGATAATTGAAAACTCGAAATCAAGTGATTAAATATTTTCTTTTTTATCATTTTTGAGGTTCTGGTTCTTTTTTCGTTTAGAGACAGGAACATATTTCTGGGTTCGTTCACCCCAGATATCGCCAATGTAAATATTTCCTTCTTTATCCTGAACGATACAATGGGCTCCCACAGTTTCTCCCGGTTTTAAATTGGCAATCTCTTTTTTAGTTGTAGGAATTTTTTTAAATTTCCCAACGGGAATGGTCCAAACCTGTTTGATTCGCCCTTCGGGAGAGAAACGCATGAATAACTGGTCCTTGAAGTTTGGGTATGCATCATGCCGATACCACCAATGAGGTTAAGAACCGCAGATCAGAATTTCATTATTCACATAAGTAATTCCCCAGGGCATAAGCAGCCCGGACCACATGTCAATCAGTTTTCCTTCCTGATTAAATATTTGAACTCTTCCACTGTTACGATCACAAACGTAAAGGTTTCCTTTTTTATCCATTTCAATAGCATGGGGAATGACAAAATTTCCGGGCTTCGTTCCGTACTCTCCCCATGTTTTGATAAACTTTCCATTTTTGTCAAAGTGAACAACACGCCTGTTGGTATAACCGTCAGTTACAAAAACATCACCATTGGGAGCAATCACCATGTCAGTCGGACGGTTGAAATGCGTTTCATCTCTTCCCGGTTCGTTTTTGACCCCTATCGTTTGAAGCAGTTTTCCTTCAGGAGTGTATTTCTGGATGACATGCAAGCCGAAGTCAGCAATCCAGACATTTCCTTCATGGTCAATTCTTAATTGATGAGGATCTTTAAAGTTCCCTTTTCCCCAGGTCCGAACAAAAGTTCCATCCGTTTTATAAACCTGAACGGGGTCTGGTCCTTTTCTGAACATCCAGATATTCTGGTTAGCATCGATATCCAAGCCGGAAACCCATCCTTCTCCACTGACATTTTCAGGACGTTTTGGCCAGGTGGCATCAACATCGTATTCGCTGAAAACCGGATCAATTGCATAGCCGGGTTCACCTTTTACAGAGTGCATTAAAGGTGAAGCAACTAAAAAACTAAAACAACAGACTGACAGTAAAAATAATTTTGTTTTCATGATGGATAAACCTTGTTTATTAATTAGGAAGTATGGATTCTCTGAATCTATTTTATTCTGAAGCGATCCTCTCGCAATAGTTTAGATATGTTTGAGTTACTTTTTTTGACCTTTGGGTAAAAATGGCTTGATCGTCTCAGGGACAGTTAATTCTTTTTTGGGGTTTTTCCGCCACCGGTTGAGTATTGATGAGGAATAAAAATAAAATCAGAACCGAGTATTTAAGATTCCCGGAAATTTGATTTTGAAACCGAATCATGAATTGTTCCTTAGGGGAAAGATACTTATTGAGCTTACCTACTCAAATGGTACCAGTTCCAAGGAGCAGTTTCTATTCCCGAATCACGCTTGAAAGCGAAAGAGGCGATTAATTATTCCTGGTCGGTTATTGAATTTTTCAGGACTTCAAGACAGGCATGGATTTTTTAAGATGATCCAGAACATGTTCACCTTGATTAGAAGAAAACCGGGCCTTCAGATAATCCTGGTACCATCCTGTAATGGAAAGACAATCAGGCCTGCCCGCAAGCACCATTTGAAGACGCCTGACAAATTGCTGAAGACTTTCACTGGGATCCCGCCTCAATTCAAAACGTAATAACTGACGATCCATTTTTTTCAGGAGTCGATTCAGTTTCAGTTCCATTTTTGAAAGTTTTCTGGTTGTTCCTGCCGGTCGATACTTCTTCAAATATTTAATGATTGCATAAAACAGGATGAAGCCCGTCAGCAAAGATATAAACGTATACTGGAAGACTGAAATGAATTTCCAGAAAACCCATAGAAGTCCAAACTTTCGTAAATTGATTCGGAATTTATGAATCCAGCTTAATAGCAAATCGTAAATTTGACTGCTTGATTGCCCTTGTTTTGATTGAGAAGGAACCCCTTCCCCTGGCGTGGATTCGACAATCAGCCATCCCTCGTCAGGATCATAAGCTTCCACCCACGCATGTGCGTTCTTATTATAAGCAACCCAATAGCCTCCCAGTTTATTTTGATCAGAAACAACATATCCTGTTGTGTACCTGCAAGAAACATTTGCAGTCCTTAGTAATATGACTGTTGCAGATGCAAAATATTCACAATGGGCAGCAGGTCTTTTTGTAAGAAAATAAACCAGTGGGTGAACACCAGAAGGAATTTCGATGCCCATTTCATATTGATAATTATCGTGGAAGTAATTTTCCACTGCAGTGATCTTATCTTTAACAGAATGACAATCCTTAAAAATCTTGTTAGCAATCTGATCAATCCGGGGGTCAATGTTCCCGGAATCGAGTAACTTGTGTTGAATTTTTTCTGGAATCTTAGTTTTCAGTAATGCTTTGGAAGTAATTACTGTATACGGTTCTGCTTCCATAGGCTGGCGAGTCCATAATGAACCGGAATCATCTTGAATCAATCCATTCAAACAAGTTTTCACGCGGGTGGTGCCAAGGGAAGAATAAACAATTTCGTTATGTCCGGAAGCAGGCCAGACGTCATATTTTTTATCAGCAAGTTCGGGAACTCTGCTGAGTTCATAAACATTCAGCTGTGTGTCAGCATCTGTAGAAGAAGGATTGACCAGAATACTTTCTGTTGTTCTTGACCACTCACTCCCTGAAAATTTATCGAAAATCTGCCCTCTCAGGTAACCAGGGCTGTCGTCCGAATAAACACGCAGAGTAATACCTTCACTGTTGGTTTGCTTTTGTTTTTCCACTGATCCGAGTCGTGTTATTTTGAGTTTTCCGCCATATTGCCGACGTGAATGAGAGGGGATATATTTTGCGATCACGGAATTGATTAAAGTTTCATACCGATAAATTGCCCAACCTGTTCCTGCACTGGTGGAAACAATTATAGAGAGAATTAAAGCCATGTGAACCTGCCTGCGAATTCGGCCCGATTTTTTATTCCCGGCCAGATATCTTCGGTTCGAATGAAGAAAATAGGCAGCTGCAATAATGAACAAAGCAACAATCCATTGATTGAGAAATCGTTCACTTCGATTCACATGATAGTTCGAAGTACAAATAAGAAGACAGAAACCGAGTCCTGCATAACGAATGGAAAAATAATTTCGTTTTAAGTTCATGAATAGTAAACTCAGTTGCAGGCTTATCAAAAATTGGGCAATCGTCAGGCAACCGGGTGTCCCTATGAATATTCGACCAATAATAAAGTGAGGCCGATAGACAACGTGTTTCATCATGAAAAAGAGAACCATCAGAACAAATAACCGTTGTTTCGTTTTGCGGTCAATTGTAAATCGATACTGGATAACAAGACTTGAAAGCGCAATAGCGATAGCTACTAATGGAAACAGTTTTGTCCGGGACATCAAATGGATTGATGCAGACTCAATAATGATCATGATGATGATCAGGATTTGTTGATGCTTCATAAGATATCAATGCCTCCTGCTTCGATATCTTCGGGAGTCAGTTGAATCAAATCACCGGAATCAGACTGATGAATTGGCATTGTTGTTTTGCCTTCACGGACAACAATGGTTTTTAACGCACAGCCGGCTTCAATGGCAGACCGAGCAAGAAAACTTCGCGGTTCATTCCAATCCAGAAAAACACAAATAGCAGTCGTGATATTTCCAAGTTCATCAATAATGGAAGGGGTGATTTCATCGAAAGGATTTTTCCGTGTTTCTTCCACACAGGCAAGAATTTCCAGAACACTATCAAGATGCGCTGTATGGCGACCTGCACGGAAAACATGTAAATCGGGTCCGGCTGCAAAAAAATCTATGATATATTCACCATTACTCAAGTGATCTGCAATGGAAGCAATCAGGCTGATGGCAGCTTCAAGTCCCCTGAAACCTTTTTTGCCTTTCTTGCGTGAAGGATCAACATGTGTATCCAGAATGAGAGCAATTCGGCAGTAATATTCATCCTGATATTCTCTGACTACAGGCGAACCGGTTTTTGCCCAGGAACGAAAATCGATTCGACGGACAGGATCGCCGGGTGAGTAATCTCGGTTTCCAATGTATTCAGGAGATTCACCCACATTTGATGTCATGGCGATTCCTCCCGGTTGGTATCGTCGCCCTTTTGGAACTTGCAGGTGATTTAATGGATGAAAAGATGGGAGAACCAATAGTGGCTCAATAACGCATCTGCTTTTCCCGAATTTTTCCAGACCAAAAGGGAAATAACTGAATCCTTTTAAATTGGGGAGTTCATAAATTCCTCTTTGGTGAGTTTTCAAAGTGATATCCAAATTTTCTGTTTCGCCCGGATTCAGGATGGAAATAGTTTTAATGGAATCATCAACCTGTTGTAAAGAACGGTGTAATTCGGGAAAACCTATGGAAACATCATAAGCATTTTTCCTGCCAATGTTTTTTAAACGAAATTCTCCGGTGACTGAATGACCTGCTGTCACTTTGGATGGAATGTTACCGACAATTTCCAGTTTTGGTCGATAGATTCTTCCTGCTATTCCAACAGCGAACAGGAAAGAGATGACGCCGAAAAAAATCTGGTAGATGGGGACTCGCAAAGTAATGGTTCCAACCCCGGACAGGAACAGGATGAAAAACATCATGCGACCTGCTGGTGTCAGATTATTGCGCCAGCGGTATTGCAGGAACCCCACTGATTTGACAGTAATCGATTTGTACCTCATGTGGGAACCTTGATCTGTTCCAGAATTTCAGTGATGACATCTCTTTTCGACAGATTGCTGTACTTTGCTTTCGAAGTCAAAATCAATCGATGTGCCAGCACAGATGGAGCCAGCCTTTGAACATCATCTGGAAGGACATAATCCCGTTCCTGCTGATAGGCAGAAGCCTGAACAGCCCGAAAAAGCATTAATGATCCACGAGGACTGACACCCAGTTTTAAACGAGCATCTTTTCTTGTGTGGCTGACGATCT
>JAJRVU010000496.1 GCA_024277145.1 Planctomycetota bacterium | reverse complement strand
TTTTTCCATCCAATCCAGAATTTTATAAATTTCCGAATAATAAGGTTCGTAACCTCTTCCCAGGTATTGGGTGTAAATCATATTGGTTCCAGACTTCATCATTTCATTTAGCATGACTCCATTATTTATTAAAGTGTTTCGATCAAGTTCCCCTGAAACGACATACCAGGAAAGGTTTTTCCCATTTTTTCGATATCTCATAGCGTGTTTCGTGACGGTTCCGATAATGGGGATAACACCTGCGAAGATATCCGGGCGAGACAAGCCAATTTCAAAAGCTGTGTTTCCTCCTATTCCGTGACCGGTCAGAAAAATACGATCAGAATCGACCTGGAAACGTTTACGGACATCCTGAATTGATTGGACAACAATTGATTTCGCCAATGAAGAATCTGGAGCTTTACTTGATTCTTTTGAGAGATACTCAGGAGCAATAACGATGTAACCATATTCCAAAGCAGGACCAGCAACCTGCTTGCCATCTTTCGCACTTTTTTTCAGGGACCACCATTTGACCATTTTTTCTGTTGATTGACCGGAAGTTCTTAATACCACAAGCAAAGGATATTTTCGATGTGGATTATATTCCGCAGGAAGGATGACAGAATATTTTCCTTCGGAATAATCTTGCCCTATATCGAATTCATAATTTGAAATTGTAAGAGGTTCGATTTCCGTACTCTCTTTTGGTAGAGGCAGTTGTGGGATCATATTCCTGACAACTGAAGCACTGATGTCATCCGTATTTTTAATTATCTCCAGTAATGTTTGGCGGTCAATTTTTGATTCTGACTTAAGGTATTCCAGAATATTAAATCTGGTTTCCCAATATCTGATTGATGCTTTTAATTCAGTTGATGCATTCACATTACCGAGAACCCATCCCGAAAGAGCCAATGCCAATTTTTCTTTTACAGAAAGGGAAGTATCGGAAGAAAGCTTGACGAATGAATCCAGCCGATCAAGTGAATGAATTGATAAATCATTCTTGATGATCGAAACAGAAGGAGCAATGGATGCAGCGATCTTTTCATCTTTTAACTCTGAGAGCAAATCTTCAATCAAAAATTGACAGGTTTCAACTTCTGTAAGTTTTTTTTTATAGTTGGATCGGAATTCTTCAACTTGATTTTTGACTTCAGGTGTTAAATTGTTTTTTGGGATGAGGCCTGAATATTTATAAGCGAATTTGAGTTGGCCTGCACGTTCTCTTATTTTTAGAAGTTTCAAGAAATCCTTTGCCTGAAGAGAATGCAATTCTTCCATGATCCCTTCAGTGTCAATTTCGTATCCAGGGAAATTTTTCATCAAAGATTCAAGTTCACTGATTGCCTTGAAGTAATAACCAGCTTGCAGATAAAATTGAACAATGTCCATGTGATCTTTTGGATCTGATTGATCAATGGCATTATGAAGCATGTCGTCCAGAATGTTTAACGGAATTGATCTGGTTGCAATAGCAGATTGATTTGCAATACTTGATAACCCTGATACTACAGCGTGTTTTGGAGTGAGCAGGATGATATGTTGCTTGAGATTGACCTTGCGCCGAGATGTTTTAAGAAGAATAGTTCTTTCACCCATTTTATTAAAAGGGCTGGTCTTGAGATGTTGACCTATCATCCCAAGCCGCATGTGGTCGAATGATTCAGAATGTTTTAACCGGAAGGTAACGTATTTATTCAGATCTGATTCAGGAACAATGCTGAGAATTTGTTTGCGAGAAACAAATGTTCTTTGCATCTCATCTACAATAACGCCAAGCTCTCTTGTGGAAACAAACCCAACTCTCTTTTCCACAGACTTGTTAACACCACCCGTCAGTTCAGCAATATTTCCTTCCAGGATGGTGCCATCTTTTAAAGTCAGAGTATCAGCCAGGCAATCAGACTGAAGAAAAACAATGTTCCCAATCAGGATGAAAAAAGAGTAAATCAGGAATGGAAAACGGTGCATATGATATCGTAAATCTGTCAATGAATTTGATAGGAAACATTTCTGGTGAATGCGGATACTATAACAAATGCAGGATAAAATATTATTGTTATCGATTTTTTAAAAAAGTTTCGACATGTGGCCAGCCATAGTATCCAGCTAGCCCCAACACACCAATCACAACTGCAAGCCAGATAATAAGAGTGATCAGTCCTTTGATACCGTCCGTCAGGTTTCTAAGCCAGCGAAAACGTTTTCTAAAACGATCTTGCTTATCAAGTTTTTTGTAAATGTTTTTCACATCATTAGCACGAGCGTTTGCAGATTCCGTAATTGCTCTGCTTTGAACAACATTATCAAATTCAGGGTACTGTCCTAAAGGAAGGAATTGGGCATTGACAGTTTTTTTTGCCTGCGTTTTCAAATCGAGTGTTCCACCTGTCATGGCAGCACGAATTTGCGCAACAGACATTTTTTCCACTACAACTTTCTTCTTCGGATTTTTGTACCTGACAAACCAAAGTGTGTTAACGGAAGCACCTTCTGATTTTTTTGTTGTTCGAGCTGCATCTTGTGCAGAAGTTTGGGGAATTGCAGAACGTCTAACGGAAGGAACACTAGTTCCCGCAGAAGAACGAGGGCCAACGCCGCGAGTGACAACGCCGGAATCTGCAATACCAGAGATAAAACTTAATGTGGGGTTATCAAGTCCAAGTCCTTGTAGATCATTAATGATTTGCGAACAATCTGCATACCTGTGTTCAGGATTTTTAGCCATCATTTTATCGATCATTAAATCGAGTTTTTCCGGCACTTCCTTGTTGAGTTTACGCGCAGATTTGAAAATTCCAGCTTCTTTTGCTTGGATTAGTTCTAACGTGCTTTCTCCGAGGAAAGGAAGTTTCCCCGTTACAAAGTAATAAAGTGTACTACCGAGTGCATAAATATCTGATCTTTTATCAACATGTTTTGCGTTTCTTGCCTGTTCAGGAGCCATGTATAATGGGGTTCCCAGCCCAGTTCCACTTTGAGTCATGGAAACATCTTCATCCAGAACTTTAGCAAGACCAAAATCAGCAACCTTAACAATTCCTTTACTAGTCAACAGGATATTATCCGGTTTAATATCTCGATGAATCATGTTCTGGTCATGGGCTTCTCTCAGGGCATCTGCACAAAAAAGAATGATATTCAATGCATCACCAACGCTTAAGCGTTTTTTCTGATCCATCCAGTCCTGCATACTTTGGCCATCAACATACTCGATGGCAGCAAAATGAATCCCTTTCATAGAGTCTGCAGCATATACCTGAACAACATTGGGATGTTGCAGTTTAGCCATCGATCGAGATTCTCGTAAGAAGCGTTTTACGAAATCGGATTTCTTTGCAAATTCTTTTGATAATGTTTTTAACGCCACTTTACGATCAAGGCTGACCTGTTTCGCAAGATAAACCGTACCCATTCCACCTTGGCCAAGTTTTTTCACAAGAAGAAAATCGCCGAGCCGAACTGCTTTTTTCTTTTTGCCAGCTTGTGGCTTTTGAGATTTCGCCTGAGCAGGTCGCTGTCCTCCCATTGTTTGAGCGGGGTTGTTAATCATGGTTGCGCCCTGATCAACTTCCGATGGAGGAACGGGCTGCGTTTCATTTAAGGGACTATTAGACGTAGGCACATTGGTGTCACCTAGATCAGCTGCGGTAACTTGTCGTTTTGATTGGGGGCGTTTTCCTGCATCAGGACGTGGAGTTTGTTGACCTGCCATAACATGCCTCAATAATCATAAATAAAACCCTGAATAATTCACAAAAACCTGTTCAATAATTCAAAACGATAATAGCGAATTAATAAACATGATAACAGAATGCGCAGGCAAAATTTCGCCTACAGAATATCTCTCCGTCAAATAATGAATAGAATGCTTTTTGGCCCGCACCGACATCAATATTTATGAATGAATAATATATTTAGAAATTGATATTTTCTGGTTAATAAATACCTGTTTACCAGAACCAACATTATCATCTAACAATCGTTCTTTCGCAAACCCAATATTGTGATATATACAGTTGTGAAGCAATTGAACAGTGGCTTTTTGTCCACCAGGCTGTTTGGTGTCAGGGGATCAAGACGCGATTATCCTTCTGACAGGAAACTGGCATCAGAAGAGATTCAACTCGTTTGTCACAAATTATTTCCAGGAAAATGGTTCCTCCACCAGTTTTTCATAGGCTTCAATATATTTTTCCCGAGTTTTTTCAATGATCTCAACAGGAAGCTCAGGGGGTTCGCTGTTTTTATCCCAACTGGTGGTTTCAAGCCAATCTCTCACAAACTGTTTGTCGTAAGAAGGCTGTCCTTTTCCCGGTTCATAGAGGTCAACCGGCCAGAATCGGGAACTGTCTGGAGTTAAAACTTCGTCAATCAGAATCACTTCATTATCAATCTGGCCAAATTCAAATTTGGTGTCTGCGATAATAATATCTTTAGTCAGCGCAAATTCAGCACCACGTCGATAAATATCAAGGCTCATATCACGAAGCTGTTCAGAAAGATCCTGACCAACAATATCAACCATTTGTTCAAATGAGATATTAATGTCATGACCTTCTTCTGCTTTTGTTGCAGGTGTGAAAATTAATTCTGGAAGTCGATCACTTTCGGTGAGCCCTTCTTTGAGCGAAATTCCGCAGACTGATTGAGATTTCTGGTATTCTTTCCAACCGGAACCCGAAAGATATCCTCGAATTACACATTCAATGGGGACAACTTCTGTTTTTCGGACAACCATACTTCTGCCCAGAAGCGAATCATAATCAGTTCCTTCAGGGAGGGGGACATCATGTGGATCCATACTGATTAAATGGTTTTTCACATCCAGACGCTCGAACCACATTTCACTCAGTTTGGTTAAAATTCGTCCTTTGTCTGGAATACCATTTGGCAAAATCCAGTCAAAAGCGCTAATACGATCTGTTGCAACAAACAATAGCTTGTCACCAAAATCGTAAATGTCTCTCACTTTTCCACGACGTACGGGGATGCCGGGAACAATACTTTCCAATAAAGCTGATGAAGCCATTTTGTCTGTTTCTTCTTTCAATAAAGAGAACTGAAAAGCTAATAAGATAGCAAAGTTGAACAAAAATATCGGGATTCATTCGAATCGCATGATTTAGAGCACTAGACACGGAAGGCATATTAAAGTTGATTCACTAAAATTACAATCCAATGACCCCTGACATTGTTGAAGATTGAGGGTTACACTATATTATTAATAGAATATTATTCAGGGGGCATTCGAATAAAGTTGTCCTCTTTTCCGATCATTTCAATTGATAACTATTCTTCCTGAATCACTTTTATCTGTTCTTGTAATATTAACTGGAAAGCGTTTGATGAAGTTTCTGGTCTATCCAAAAGGATTACTACAGAATCTTTCAGAGGATCTTATTGCGTTTTTCAGAAGCGCGGATGGAAGCGTCACGACTGTTGACCCTGTCATTGAAGAGAATTTAATTTCTTTCTCTTGTGAAAAAATTGATTTTGCAAGTTTGAGTTTAAGTTGTCCTGTAGAAGGTTTTGGAATTCCATTGGTTTCGACAGGTTTTTTGGAAAACAGAACTGAGCCTTACGTTCTCCTTGTTGAATTAGCACGGGGGAAAATTTCTTCATTACGAAACATGCGTCAGGAATGGAGTGAAGATATCCATGATATTCCAGAGGAGTTTCATCGGCTCCATAACGAAGCTTATCAATTATTTACACAATCTATCTTTCATAAGGATGATCCCGAGCAAGCCAGTGAACTCGGTTCCAAATCTTTGGTATTGGCATTTCAGGCTTCGGAATATTTATGCCAGTTTTATGTCAACAAACAGTTGGTTTCAAATGTTAGATCCAGCACGGAAGCAAAGCATCTTGGAACCGTCCTGAATTCTCCGATTTCCGGGCAGGGTCAACTTCAGATTATCAAAGAAAATTTTTCGAGATTATGTCTTCCCATAAAATGGAATGAAATAGAAGAAACACAAGGGGAAAGAAACTGGGATCATCTTGATTCAATCATTGAAACCTGTAGACAAAACTCCATTCGATGTTATTCTGGTCCGCTTTTTGATCTTTCTGAAAACAATTTTCCTGTCTGGTTGAAAAGTTGGCAACATGATTTTGAAAACTTTATTAGTATTGTTTGTGATTATGTGGAATCGGTTGTCGGTCGATATGCAAGTGAAATAAACGTCTGGAATATTGCCCGTTCCTTTCTTTCGAATGATTTCATTCAGCTTTCGCAAAGAGATCATTTAACAATAGTTGCTCATGCTTTAAATACCGCCCGACAGATTCAGAAAAATTTATTGCTTGGTGTGAGTATTATTCATCCGTGGGGAGTTTCAGAAGGATGTTCTTCTCTCGAACTTTCGCCGCTGCATGCAGTTGACATGTTGCAAAGAACGGGTGTGGGTCTTTCATGGGTGAGTCTGGAAATCCCGATGGGTTTTCAGGGAAGGGGTTATGTTCCATATGACTTAATGGAATTATCCCGGCTCATTGATGAATGGGATGAAGTCGAACTGCCTCTTGATATTGTTCTTGCGTTTCCTTCTTCCGATCAGCCTGTTTCCGGTCAATCGGAATCTTTATCCTCGCATGGTTGCTGGAAAAAAGATTGCTCCGAAAAAACTCAGCAGGAATTCATGGAATACTTTATTCCAATGCTGATCCAGAAAGAAAATGTGATGAGCGTGACTTGGGAAGGCTTAACGGATTCATCCGAAATGAAATTTCCCCACTCCGGCTTATTAAGAGAAGATGAAGCTGAAAAGCCAGCCCTTTCTACATTTAGTCGTTTCCGGTCAACTTATGGGCCGGGGCACTGATTATCCAGAGGCAATGAAAATCCAACGGCATTTTTTAATTGATATTCAGATATTGCTTTCACATATTGCGATCGTTTTTTGAATGGATTTAGAACTTCCCAGTATGAAAAGACTATCGTTCAATAGAATTTCTGCAGTACCAGGAGGAGGCATCAAACGTTCTCCTGTTTCCCGACCAATGGCAACGATAATGATTCCTAAATCTCGAAAATCTGTTTCGAGAAGTTTTTTACCCAGATAGGGATTGTCTTTAGTGATATTGATGTCAGCCATTTCAAAATCAGTTTGACCTGCAATTTCCAGGAAATCATCCACGCTTGGATTGATCATGAACCTTGCAATTTTACTTCCACCAGTACTGTAGGGGCTGACAACACGGTTGGCACCTGCCCGTTCAATTTTCTGGATGGCGCTTTCATCACCTGCCCGCGCAATAATCTGAATTTTTTCACTTAGCATGCGCGCGGTTAAAACAACATAAACATTGTTGGCATCTGTTGAAAGAACTGTCGCCAATGAATTAGCGCGTTCAATACCACATTTCTTCAACATTTCATCATCAGTTGCATCGCCCGGCATATAAAACCAGCCATTGGGGTGACAGTAGTTTGCAAGAATTTCTTCATTCTGATCAATGACAACAAATTCTTTTCCTTTACTATGAAGGAATTCGCAAATGGTTCGCCCCATACGACCAAGACCACAAATAATGTAATGGTTGTTGAGTTTACTGATTTCTTTTTCCATACGTCGTCTTTCCAGTAGTGAATGGAGTTCCGCGCTGACAATCCACTGTATGATTTGAGATGCACAAAAAGTAAAGACACCTAATCCGAATATAATATAAAACAGATTAAATATTCGGCCAGCTTCATCCAATTCGATGATTTCACCATAGCCGATGGTTGTTAGTGTGATGACTGATAAGTAAAAGCAGTCGAACCACGGGGCATGCGTAATCATACGGAACCCTGTTGTGCCAACAAGCGCCAGCAGTAACAGAGTGCCTAGAATCAATACGATTCGACGAAAATGGGAATTTGTATTCATTGTTTCTGATTATTATCGAATGCATGAATCCATAATTCACACAAACGGAGCAGGATAAATTGATTCTTTTTAGTTTTGGAAATTGAATTTTACAGACCAAAAACGATTTGTGAAAGCCATGATGCTGGCAAATCCGGTTTTACAACCGGTACATATCGGGCTTCATGGTGGTTCGGGTGGTTTAGGATGTTTTCAACGGCAAGATATCCGCTTCGGACTGCTCCCTCCATCGTGGATGGCCAACCTGTCACTGTCCAATCACCTGCAAAATTCAGATTTTTAATTTCTGTCTTTTGTTTCAGGCGGTATTTTTCAGATTCAGGTGTGACGGAGATCACAGCATGATGTTCTGAAACCATTCTGCTGTGAATTATTTCTATTTGTTTCATTTCAGGCCAGATATCAGCCAGTTCATTAATTGCAATCTCAATGATTTCTTTGTACGTTTTTTTTAAAAGCTCATTGCTTGCACTGATCACTATTTGATAATAAAAAGTTTTTGGCTTTGTTTGGTCTTCTTGATCTGATTGAAGCATCCCCCGATTGAAAATCCATTGAATCATTCTCCCTGTAATGACAGCATGGGGGAGTTTCATAAGCGGTTGATCCAACCAGAGATGGATACTGGAAATAGAAGCTGATTCCAGTTTTTCTGCTTCGGGAATCTGTAACAGATTGAGATATTCTTCATTAAACAGACTGCGAATTCGTGTTTGAGGAACCGCAATAATAAATTCGTCTGCTTCCAGCTTTTTCCCCTTTGATGTGATTGCATGAGTGACTTTGTTCTCATGGATTTCCAGATTTTGAATCGCGGAATTCATATGAATATTGACTTGATGATTATTGAACCAATCATTCAAGACATCGCCATAAAGTTGATCCAGCGGAACGACAGGAACGGACATGCACCACCCCTCTTTATTGGCCACAAATCCGTCACGAAAAACTTTCCTTGCATAAGGAAGGGCAATGCGATCCAGACTTTCACTTAAAGCACTTGTTAAAACCACTTTCCAGAAATGCTCGATAACATGCTCAGACTGGTATTGTTGTTTCAGCCAATCGGAAAATGAGAGTCTTTCCGTTTGATCATCCTTCCAGCCCACCAATTTTTTTAAAGCTTTTGCAATTTGAATTTTCTCACGCAGACTGAAATACGATAACTTCCTGAATGAAGAAGAAAGATGGAAAGGAGCAGGTAACAATGACGATCCGAACTGGTTTACTGTGTTATCCGGGCCAATAAAATAGAGGTAAGGTTCATCCCGAAAAAATTGATCAATTCCTGTTGTCTTACAGAAGTGTTGAAAATTTGTGCAGCAGCCCATTGTAACATGCTGGCAGTTGTCAATCATTTCATTTGTTATTTTGTCCTGAAAGGAACTCGCGCGTCCTCCTAATCTGGTTCGGGATTCATGAAGATCAACAGACCAACCCTGTTCTCCTAAAGCAGATGCAGCAGCTAATCCAGCTAACCCTCCGCCGATGATAATGGCTTTCTTTTGATGGGTTGTTTTCACGTTGTTGTTTTCACGTTTTCATATTTACAAAGATCAATTTAAAAAAATGAATGTTCTACGTAATATGTTCATGCAGGATTTTAAGACAGCGTTCAATATCGGACAATCGGTTGTACGCGTGAATGGCTATTCGTAATCGACCCGCATGAGACATAATATGAATATTCTCTTTGTGCAATGCTTGGTAAATTCTGTCAGCTTCCGGGTGGCGAAAAGCAATAATACCAGCCCGATGGTCAGGATCATACGGTGCTAACAACTCAATATTCAGTTTGGAAACCTCTTCCAGAAAATAATTCATAATGGGTTCACAGTATTCATCAATGTTCTGGATTCCAAAAGATTGAACAAATTCCAAACCTGCATTGATCGCATAAATAGCAGGGTAATTGGGCATCCCAACTGAAAAACTGGCAGCTCCCGGTTTGGATGTCGCTTTGGTGAAACGGTCTGAATCAAATGCATTTTCACTGTTGAACCAGCCCCCCGCATGTGTCGTGAATTCTTCTGATCGTTTGGAAGGAATTCCGACAATCCCTCCGCCGTGGCTTGCAAGAATCCACTTATGAGTTGAGCTGATCACAAGATCAATATCCGTAAGGTCCAATGGAATTCTTCCTAGCGCCTGTGTTACATCCAACGCAATAAGCGAATCGGAATTTTTATGGACCGTTTCGACTAATGATTTTAAATCAATTTTGAATCCGTTGAAAAAACTAACTAAAGATGTCGTTACCAGCCGGGTTTTGGAACTTAATAATGGGACCAGATCTTCAATACGTAATACTCCATCCCGGGAATACCAGACTTTGACTTCAGCAGGGCAGGTGGGTTGAAGCCAGGGGGTTGCCCCTGCTGGAAAATCGAGATCGTTGATAATAACTTCATCACCATCTTGAAAATTCAAAGCAAGTGAAGCAAGGTTATAAGCCTCTGAAGAGCATGAGCAAAAACTGACTTCCTCTTTTTTTAAACCCAGAATTTGTGAAGCTTGATCCTGAGTTGATTCCCATTGCAATTCGTGAAGTTTTCGACCATCCATTCCAAGAAGTTTGTCTTCTGCATATTGAGCCAATGCAGATATCACGGATTCAGGAGGAATTCCTTCTGCTGCTGAATTGAGATAGATCCGGTTTTCCAATGAAGGAAAATGAAGTTTAATCGCGTCATCGGTTATCATAACCTGGTCTCCTTACGATGGATTTCTCGGACAGTTTATTAAGAAAATATTGGGCTATTGAGAAAATATTGGCAACTCAGTTTCAAGTTCAATTGCACTATTGCTATTATATTGAATGAAACAAAGAGAGTTTTTCATACGAAACAAAGTTTTGCAGAAAAATGATGCATTGTCAAACAACACGGGTTAAACGACACCGATCATGGCAGGTGTGAGGGTGGAAAATAATTGAAGCAAGCAATCCAATCATTTTATCGAGGTCTGTTTGATCTGGTTTATCCACCGGAATGCCCTTATTGTGAAAAACCAATCATCGGTTCTTCGTCTGGTCAGATCAGTTCGGAATTTTGTGAATCCTGCAAGGAAATAATAAAACCCGATGTAACGGAACGCTGTTCTATTTGTGATGCTCCTTCAGGTCCTCATTCAAATACGGAATCCGGCTGTTATCACTGCAACCGTAACCGAGATCGTTTTCAGTTTGAAAAAGTGAAATCACTTGGGGTTTATGCCGATGAAATCAAGAGCATCTGTCTTCGTGCGAAAGAACCTTCCGGGCGACCTGTTGCAAGTGCTGCTTTGAATTTGCTTTGGGAAACGTGGGAACCTGAAATTTCACAAATAAAATATGATTTGGTACTGCCGGTTCCGTTTCATTGGAGTGATAGATTCTGGAGAAGTCATTGTTCTCCTGGAACGATTGCGAAAGCATTAGCTCGGAAATTGAAAACGAAATATTCGTTTCGAGTTCTGAGTAAAGTTAAAATAACAGCTAAGCAATCATCCTTGCCTGTCAGCCGAAGAAGAAGCAACGTGCGAGATGCCTTTCGTGTGAAAAATGTTCCTGCGGTTCATGGAAAATCGATTCTTCTTGTTGATGATATTATGACCACCGGTTCAACTGTGAATGAAATTTCCCGCTGTTTGAAAAAAGCAGGAGCAAAGCACGTCTCTATTGTTGTTTTAGCTCGCGCACTCAA
The DNA here is from genome assembly GCA_024277145.1 of Planctomycetota bacterium. Classification (GTDB taxonomy): domain Bacteria; phylum Planctomycetota; class Planctomycetia; order Planctomycetales; family Planctomycetaceae; genus JAJRVU01. The sequence continues at coordinate 963 of JAJRVU010000496.1, read as the reverse complement.
AGGAGCCCGTTCATTTGTTGGGGAGTAACACCGTTTTTGCAGTAATTCTACCGGAATTCACTTGAATCATGAGAAACGGCTTAATAATAGTATTAAAATGTATTACGCATTTTTGTGGTATTACGCATTTTTGTGGCCGTGAAGAACGAGTTTTAATTGATGGTAGCCGGGCTTCCACGAGCCAGGACCTATGATAGAAAAAAGTTAGTTGCTCTAGACAAATGGATATGTGATAATGGGATGAATTCTAGATATCGGTTTTGGCTATAATAGTGCATAAGCTAAGACTGTTAAACAAAATGTTCAGGTCCCCAATTCAGGGCCAATGTGAATAGAAGAGTGTAATAATTAATGAATTCGACATCTGACATTCCTTCACAAGATAAACCGAAAAAATCCGGGCCGGGTCATTTTTTTCTAAGAGGGGTGGCGATCAGTCTTCCTCCCGTTCTGACATTGGTCATTATTTTTTGGGTTTTTAAGATGGTTAATGATTATGCCATCGTTCCCATTGGCACTGCGGTTCGATACAGCATTGCAATCTTTATTGAAGACACGGTCCCTTACAAATCTGTCAAGCAATTCCCAAAAGAGCAGTTACCACCCCTTAATTTCTGCGGTCGGGATTATTTACTTTCAGTTGAATTTGAGAATAAGTTGCGCAGTGAAGGATTGGAAAATGGAACTGGTCAGCAACTGGAGACTGTTGAGAAGCCAGATCAGTCAGAGAAAAAAACAACAGAACCAAACCCCACTGAAAAATTGTCTGAAAAAATTCAGGATAAAGAAAAGTCTACCGCTGGAAATAACCGACCCGAAAAAAGCCAACTGACAGCACCGATCGGCCTGCAGTTAATTGAAGCAAATCTGGATCAGGTTTATGTCCAATTTGGTGGAAAAGCAGTTCCCTATAACGATTACCACGAGGTTGCAAGTCGAATAGGTTTGAACAATATGCCTAAG
>JAJRVU010000495.1 GCA_024277145.1 Planctomycetota bacterium | reverse complement strand
TATTGTTGACAATAATATCAGCTTTAAGAGAACAGTTCGGAATTCTCATACAACAGTCAAACAGGAAAAATTGATTTACTGACTGTTTTAATGCACGAATTAGGACATGCAATCGGCATGGATCATAACGATTCAGGAAGCAGTGCGATGAACAGTTCACTTGAAGCGGGAACCCGTTCGGTTGATCTTTCTGATGTGGATTCATTCTTCAGTAATGAATCTCAATTGGCTGTTGTACTTGATGCGTAATATACTTTAGATACCGAAAAGATTTATTAAGAATGGAACAAAAATGACCAGGATTAATAATCCACAGCCTGTACTTCCTTTAGGCTTCCTCTATTAATCCCTCATTTTTGAGGAAATAAGTATGGACGTTTTTTCGCCTGTTTGTAGGATATCATGAATTCCACGAAATTGAATCCATAAACCATCCTCAGGAACCACAAAATGCATCAACACGGACTGTTCGACATTCAAATGCGACACGAGAAAATCAAACAATATGCAACCATGCTCAATCAACTCAATTCCATTATCGATTGGGAAGAATTTCGTTCCACACTGGAAATCATTCGCAATAAAGAACGAAAAAGCAATGCAGGGCGTAAACCATTCGAAGTGATCCTGATGTTCAAAATCCTGATCCTCCAATCGTTATACAACCTGAGCGATGAACAGATGGAGTTTCAGATTACGGATCGGTTTTCATTCATGGCGTTTCTGGAATTGCAATTAAATGATGATATCCCTGATGAAAAAACTATCTGGCTGTTTCGTGATGAATTAACAAAAGCAGAATTAATCGACCCCTTGTTTGAACAGTTTGATGCAATACTGACAACCAACGGCTTCACAGCAAAGAAAGGACAGATCATTGACGCAACCATCGTATCTGCTCCCAGACAACGTAATAATCATGATGAAAACAAGCAGATCAAAGAAGGCAACCCTCCCGAAGAATGGGAATCAAAACCAAACAAAAAATGCCAGAAAGATGTCGATGCTCGCTGGACAAAAAAGCGAAATGTCAATTACTTTGGCTATAAGAATCATGTGAATGTTGATGCAAAACACAAATTCATTAGGCAATACGAAGTGACAAGTGCATCGGTTCACGACAGTCAGGTTTTAGAGGGCTTGCTTAATAAGAGTAACAGCAGCAAAAAAGTTTACGCAGATAGTGCTTACTCGGGTGCAAAGATATCAAACTTTTTGAAAGAGCAAGGGTTGCAAAATCAAATCAACAAAAAGGGTTATCGAAATCGTCCGCTGACATTAAAACAACAGGCATCGAATCAGACTAAATCAAAAACACGCTGTCGTGTTGAGCATGTGTTCGGAGTTCAATCTCAACGGGCGGGTGGTCTGTTTTTGCGATGCATTGGAATCGTTCGAGCAAAGACGAAAATTGGATTGCAGAACCTGTCTTATAATATGAGCAGATATGCGATGTTGAAAGGAAATGGATCGTGATTGAAAGAGATCGGGATGCGAAAGCTGACCGAAGTCTGCATCAAAGCGACAGAATATTGACCGATAAGAAGGAAGTTCATCTTGCAAACAGAATTAATGTTACAATTTTAAAGAAAAGCACTCTCTAAAATCTTGATCAATTGAAAATGTGATTCTTAGAGGGTGCCATAAGTATCTAAGAAGTCGCTCTCCCGATTCTGAATTTCAGTCTTCCCGGAACCGGAAATTTCTTCAACTACATTTGTATCAGAGACTTGCATTGAATTTCTCTTGCAATGGATTATGGAAAAAATGCCACCGTTTAAAGCAAACCGGAGTTTGGTCAAAAAATGTCAGTTTGAGTCTTGGCCTGAATACTTAGCTTGCCTATTTTGATTGTCAATTAAGCAGTTTGATTCAAATCTCTAATGCAGAGGCATTCCTCCCTACGCAACCCGTTCAAGACGTTTATTTATAATATTTCAGGTTCAAAGGAGTGAAAAAAATAGGGATTTGAAATAGGACAAATCTATAAGATTATTTATTTCGATATTCGTAATAAAGCAGAATATTCTGATTGAGGAGTACCATTTGGAGAGAAGGGCGGATTTGAGGAATGGATCCTGGCGAGATATGTAACAACTACGACACAGTTAATGAACGCATTCAAAAAAGTAGAATCGCTTTAAGATCATGAGCAATCGATTTGCTTTCGGGCAATATCAGGAATCGATTATAATTGATCTTCAAGCCGCGCTTTGAGTTCATCCCGTTCTTTTCGAGTCATTTCCAGGTCGAACATCAGATATTTGATGTCTAATCGCAGTTGTGAAAGTGCTTCCTGTACAAGAGAGAGAATTCGTCTGCGCCTGCGAACTGAATCAACGACGCGGTTATAGGAGACTTCCAGATTGACTTGGGACTCCTTAGGTAAAGCTGCAATGTGCCTGGCTAGTTCAATAACCTCACGGGGCAATTCTTCTTGATTGCTAGTTAATAGCCGATTTTTACTGGACATTCGCTACTCTTTTTCAAGTCTGTTTCAGTCGCCAATGCTTTAACCTTTCAGGTTAAAATACCAGATTCTGACAGTTGGAATATACATAACCATATAAACAGATGCACTTTAAGTCTATTCACATGAACACTGATCTTCAAATAGCTTATTAATTAAATGTAAAACAATTTATTAAGCACTTTTGATTGTGCACAATCAGGCGACCATCTACAAGCATTTTTTTAAGATATTGCAAATAAAGGAGATACGTAAATCTGGTGTTAAGATTGATTTACAAATTGGTGGAATATAACATCCAGAGATTCTATTGGAGAAATGACGTAAGTCCTCTAAAATCCGCCCTCTACAAATAATTAGCTGACGTTTATTCTGTTGTTCTTTTCTGGCAACAGTTGCGTAAAAGGACTTCACTCATTTTGGTGTAGAAAGCATTTTTTAATCGGTTTTTATTCTCTACTTGCCGATTGTAGAGTTAAAAGACTATAGCGAATTTATATAAAAAATCAGGGATTGATTAATTCCGATGACAGGTCGTTCTCTTTTCAAAACAGTTTTGAATCGAAAATAAATCTTCCTGTCGTTGAATGTAGCAGGCATTGATGCCACGATTTCGAAAACTCATTCTGTTGTTAGTTTTACTGGCTTGCATAATTGTAAGCCGGACAGGAATGATCTGCGCACAGGAAGCCCAATATTTCAGGCATGGCTTTGATTCACAACAAAAAAGTTGGGGAGTCATTTTTAAAAAATATAAAACCAAAATTCATTCCCATCGAATCAATCAGCAAATCTTTCATCAGGGAACAAGCTCGGAATCTTTTGAACTAACAGCGAAAGAAAAAGAAACTCCAATCGTTCTGTCACATAAACTTCCTCATGCCAGGACGCTCGATGAACTGATCGTATCCTTATGGTTCCGATCAAATCGACCCGGAATGAAAATATCACTTCGAGTTAACTTTCCACATCAAAGGAATCCTAAAACAGGAAAGCATCTGGCAATTTTTGTTTCAGGAGATCAATACACTGAGTTCGGAAACTGGCAGCAGTTAAAATGTTCTCCAACCAGAAAATTGATTAACGAACAAATTACTCTTGCTATGTCTCGTTTGAAATTAAAAGAAGTCAACAGGAAAAATGCCTATGTCGATCTGGTGATGCTTAAGAGTTTGGTTGACACCGGAACTGTCGAATATTTTATGGACACATTAAAATTCGGGCCAATTGTCTCCCCCACAATGGATTCTCAAATCCTGCAAGCAAGCAATGAAATAAAAGAAGAAGAAGAAAAAAATGTTATCAGGATTCAAAACCGATTGGGGCGACTCATCCTTGATGGGAATCCTTATTTTCCACGCATCATTCCATACCAGGGTGAATCTCCTCGAGTAATCAGGAATTCCGGTTGTAATGTTGTTTTAATTCCGCAATATAATGATGCAACATTGATGCAAAAACTCCAGCGATACCAGCTGGAAATCATGGCCATCCCACCCCGGCTTGCTATCAAGGATGGGGAAGCATCTAAAAAAGTGGGGCTCATGCCTTTCACGGATGAAACAGCCCCCATACTCTTCTGGTATCTTGGAACCCGAATTCCTCCTAAAGACCGAAAAATACTGGTCGACTGGAGCCATCAAATCCGCAATGCTGATTATCGATTTCGTCGTCCACTCGTTGCAGATGTCGTTGCTGATCAACGAATATTTTCACGACGAATTGACATGCAGGGAACCAGCAAACATATTTTAAACACCAATATTTCCCTCCGGCAATATCGGGATGATTTATTAATCAACCGCCGAAGATCGACTCATGGAAGCTTCACGTGGACTTGGATTCAAACTGAACCATCCCCTGCCAATTCAACACTTCTTGAACGAACACGAAGAACGCCAGTTGTAATTGAACCAGAACAAATTCATTTGCAGGTTTACGCTGCTCTGGCAGCAGGTTGTCGTGGGATTGGTTATTGGAGTGTTACTCCATTGGATTCCAATGCACCCGGTGCTCTTGAACGAAGGTTGATGATTGCCCAGACAAATATGGAACTTGAATTATTGCAGCCATTTCTGGCAACAGGTCGGGTGACTGGAAATATTCCGTTCTATGTGAAAACAAAAAAAACTGAAGTCAACCAGAGAAATGTTGACCTGATTTTGCAACAACAAGGACGGAAAGAACGAGATCGATTACTTCGTATGCATGCTGCGGAACTCAAAGAAAGCCAAGCATTGGGAAGTGAGCTGCAAGCTACTGTTATTCGATTTGATGGAGGAACTCTTGTTCTACCTGTCTGGTATCAGGATGATGCCCAATTTGTTCCTGGAAGAATGGTTGCAAATGATGCAACTATTCTTGTCAAAGGAATTGAAAGTACCGCAGCTGCATGGGAAATTACTACAACACGCATCAGGAGCTTGAACACAGAAAGAAAAGCGGGTGGCAAACGTGTGATTCTGGAAAAATTTGACCGTACTGCTATAATCCTGTTTACTTCTGACAGGGGGATAAAAAATAAACTCGAAGCAAGAATGAAACAGATGGCTGCAAGAAGTGCTCGCACCTATGTCGATCTTGCCAAAGAAAAACTTAAACGAGTCCGAAAAGTAGATCAGCAATTACAGGACCTTTCTGTAGGAAAGAAATTTGCAAAAGGCATGCTGAATGACTCTGCAGATCTTCTGGAACAGGCAGAAGTGGAATTCAAAAAAGGGGCCTACCATCGCGCTCATGAGCTTGCATTGAACGCTTTGCAAATTCAGAGAACCCTGCAATATACTTATTGGAGTGATGCTGTCCGTTCGCTAGGCTCCCCCATGGCTAGCCCCTACACAACCTCTTTTCAAACTCTCCCGGAGCATTGGAGACTCATTTCCAAACTCGGTAAAAGTGAACTCTCTGAACAAAAAAATCTGATCCATTCGGGTACATTTGAAGATATCGATACGATGATTATCGAAGGATGGGAACATTCCCAGAATAACATTGAAGGAATACATGCAGCTGCAGAACTCTTCACCCATGCTCGCAAAGGAAAATATTGTTTAAGATTAGTTGCCAAACACAAAAATGAAGAATCATACAAACGGGGAGTTTTCGGGACTCCTGTAAAAGTCGTCACCCCTCCCGTGATGGTCAGGCATGGAGAAATCATCCACGCGAGAGGATGGATCAAAGTCGTCACCCCCATCACAGGTTCCGTTGAAGGACTGATTATTCATGATAATCAGGGAGGCCCTGTAACATCTTTAAGATGGAGAAAACGAAGCGACTGGATTCCCTTCACCCTGATAAGAGAAGCTCACTTTACAGGAAAATACCGCCTCACCATTGCTTTGAAGGGGGTTGGAGAGGTTCTCATTGATGACCTGCAACTCGTTTCCATTCAACCGAACATCTCAGCAGCAGGACATGAAGTACCAACTGTCAAAGAACCGAGTAACAGTATTTATAATCGATCTCTCGATTTACTGAACCGAATTCCCAGACCTCGCCTGCCAGGAAGAAAACCGCAGCCTCAGCAGCAACCCCAATTGCCAAGCCAGAATTAAGAATGATGATTAGTGTTAGTTGGGAGTTGAAGTGATGTAGAACGACACTTTTTTTCAACATTGACAATGTTTTATTACAGGTTCTGTGGTCTCTGTATGGGAGATTACTGATTGAAAAAAGGTCGATGATTATTTATCGAATATTTGATTCTGAATTACCTATCCACTTCATAAGTTAATCACTGTTTTCAGTGAGAGAATATCGGATTCTTTCTATCAAAGACAAGTAAGAATCGTCGTCCAGAACGGGTTTCATTTTAGATCCAGCGATGGCTTCAGGGAATTCAATCCAGCTTTTGCATCCTTCGTAAGAAGGTTCATCCTGAATCACAATAGGAGTTTCTAACTGGTACGTCCTGATGAGGATGGCATAAATACCGGGGGAGCGATAATAAAACCGGTTGGCTAAGGTTTCTTCACTGACAATACAGAATTCTTTAACACGTGCAAGTTTTTCGACATCCTGAATGTAATGAACTTCTTCAACAACAGCAAATTCTGAAAGAATGATCTCACCCTTTTTAGGCTTTTGCGTAGAACAAATTTCCAGCAATTCATGCTCTTCCGGAATAATTTCTTCTGAGGATTGATGGAAACGAGTTGGAACAAGCCAGAATTCCGGATGATCTATCTGAAACTGGTTTCCTTTTTCCTGGATGCCTCCTTTTCGCAATAGCAATGACTGCTTTCCCTGTTTTAAAGCCAGGCAGACAGCAGCCCATTCTTTTAATCCAATCGAACTGGAAAAGGAGTGATACTTATCAGCGTCGATACTCATTATTCAAAACAGCCTTCATTGTAATTTTCATAGATAATTCATGTTCTACAGGTTAAGCAATGAATGGAGGGGCAGGCAATCTGAATGATCTGAGTATTTTCAAATTTCCTGTTTTAAAACGGTAAGCAGGCTCAGATGGACAACGGCGAAAGATAGAATTTTCACGAGCGAGTCAGCATTTGCTTTTCACATCGTTTTTCGAGTGAAATATGGTTGGATGTCCGTTGTTCAATTTCTTTCAATTCAATATCAACCTGTTTGGCCATTTCAAGAAGGTTAAAACCTTTCCATAAGCCATCCAGTTTGAACAACTGTTCCATGCCACCGGGTGTCTGTTGCATAGGGCAAGGAATCAAAGCAGATACAGCGACTGCTGCTGAGGCGGTTTTGCTGAGGTTTTCATCTGCCAGAATTTTGAGACCACGATGATGAAGGAGAACACAACAGATAATATCATCCGGAAAATTCCAGGCAGTCATAATATGAGCGGCTGCCCTGCAATGGTTCCAGCCAAATTTTTTCTGTTCATAATCAACTAATCCACATGGGGATGTTGATTGGAGCGTCAGAAAAGCAATGTACTCTGCATATTTTTCATTCGTCAACATGGGCAGCAGAAAATCCTGAAGCATCGCACCAGCATAAGCAAGATCGGTATCTGCACCTAACAACTTGGCGACTTTACTTGCAAACAGACCCCGTTCAAGATTCTGCGTCCAGAAACTTCGGAAATTGATCAGCTTGGATTTCACTGACTGCATTGTTTTTTGAACGCCGCTCGTCAATAAAAAATTTCGAGTCTGTTTGACACCCAGCAGTGCAATCGCCTGTTTTGATGAAGAAGCTTTTGTGCGTAATCCGATGGCTGAAGAATTAACTAGCTTCAGAAGCTCACAAGTTAAACCGGAATCTCTCTCGACAATTTTCCCAAGTTCTTTGGGACCATAGTTCGGATCTTTGGATTTCTGTGCAAACTCAGTCACTGCAGTAGGAAGTACAGGAATTCTAAACGAAGGAGGAAAAATCGACTTGGACTGCTCCCCTAGAATTTCTTCCCGTAATTGACTCCAATCGACCATCTTCCCGTTCCTGATATCTCTTTCTGATTTAGTTCAAATTTGTGTTGCTGCTTTAAATTTCTAAAACAAGCGACAATTCAGCACTAGTGCAGGTTGCACTTAACTGTAGCATCGGTGAATAGCATGGAGACTTTATTTCAAGATTCTAACCCGCTACAAGTAATTGAAACTCGCTCTAGAATATAGGTCCAAAAAGAGATACTTGCGTCATTTTCATCAGGAAAAAATGAATTGAAACAGATCAAAAATCATCATAACTGATACAACCCGAACTAGACATTGTAAGACTGCCAATAAAAAACCTGAAGCAGTTTCAGGAACGGCCTCAGGCTTTATTTGAATCTGTACGATTTAAGTTTTGATTAAATCATGAAATCGGTTGGTCCACGACCTAGAATACTGTCAATTAACTCTTGTGGCAGATCAATATGAGGAGACGTTGCAGAATCGAGATCGGTCGGGTTAATTCCACAATAAATGGACCAGGGACCGAGGTGCCTCCAGCGTCCCGCCCGATTCGGTTCGTTAGGCAGGACAGGAGTCGTGCAACGGTTGCATCCAATTGTTGTAAAACCTTGAGAATGAAGTGGATTCATAATAGGATCATGCTCCTTGACATACTGATCAAAATCATCATTATCAAAATTTACTAAAGGATTAATCCGGATGCAATTCATTTCGACATCGACAGCCAGGATAGGACATTCCGCCCGCTTCCCTCCATCACAACGACGCAGGCTTCCAATTAATGCATCGTAATCACCTTTTGCAGCTGTTAATGGATCTGACTTTCTCAGATCACAACACTGTTTCTGACCTTCAGGAGTGATATAGAGAACGCCCAATTCTGCTGTCTGTTCTTCCATCGTTTTTTCTGGTGTGAGAGTCACAATTTCAACGCCGTACTCTTTCATGACACGGTCTCTTGTATCAAGAGATTCCTGAAACAGAACTCCGGTATCAACAAACAGAATTTTAATATTCTCTTCCATTGTTGAAAGCATATGCGCAATGATGCTCCCTGATCTTTGCATGGATGACAATGCAGCCATACGCGTCCCAAAAACGGAGCTTGCCCAAGCCAGAAGTTCTTTCGGGGTCCGTTCTTCAAATGTTTTATTCAGGTCAACTAAATCTGCCTGGGTTAATTTTGCCATTCTTTAAAGGTCCATTTTGTCACGTGTACATTCTTATACATCAAGTCGTTCTGAATTTTGCTCGAAGGTTGTTATCAGAATTCCTATTTTTACAAGTTAATGATAGAAGTTTTAGTCACTCTGTAGAAATTGGTCAACAGATGTCAGGTCTGTCTAAAATGAATTCACGAGAACACTGCTGATAACAGAGAATTATAGTGGAATTACATGAAAAAAACGACCTGAGATAACATCTCAAGCCGTTTTAATTGAGTCAAATATTCTCATCAGAAAGTGTAGCAAGTCCAGAACAAGCCCAACTTGCTCACTCTAACGGAGCAGGTGGAATTCGATTATTCTTATTCAGAAACGTCCCACCACCAACGCCCTTCGGGAAGAGCAGGACGGTTAACGCTTTGTGTGGCCCCCTTTTTGATGACTTTTTTGTCAGAAACAACTGACATCAAATCTCCCCGGACTCCACCAGCCACCTGCACAATGACATTTCGTTTATTGTAGACTCGATGATTAGCAACGGTTTGAGCTGTGGTTACCGGCGTATAAACGGAAGTTTGATATCCGCCATCCTTCACAAAAACGCCACGAGACCAGTTTGCTTTGTCATCAAGTTGGTACTTTTTAATTAATGCAGTAACCAAAGAAAGATCAAACACATTCTGCAAGTCAGCAAATACCGGATCAGCAGAAGCGAGTTCTTCATACTTTTGTGTAAAATGCTTTGCAAACATTTGATTGGTTGCATTGGATTTTCCTGTAGAAATTCGTTTTCCCTGTTTGGTGATGAGTTCATTTTCAGAAAGACACTTAACAGAAGAACCACGGATTTCAAAACTGTTTTCATCCTGGCTTAATAAAACCGAATCATAATTCATGGTCAACCACCACCTGAGAGCATCAACCATTTGTGGCCCTTTTCTGTCCTCTTTGGTGAGCAGGTCAAAATAGCTTGGAATATTTGCTTCATGTAATTTATCAATTCCAATCAGCTTCATTCGATAATCTGCTTCAATAATGGTTCTTGCCACTCTTGAATCTGTTGGAATTCCGTTGAAAATAACGTCCTGGGTTCCTAGAACATTTTCAAGCTGCTTAACCCACTTTCGGGTTGCTACAGGAGATCGCGAACCTTTATTTGTTTTCGTGACAAAGGAATTCAAGTTGCGAATATTTTCTTCACGAGGAACAATTACACAATTGAAAATGGACAGGCCATCATCTGAAAAAATTCTCATCACGGTCACCAGGTCATCCAGGTGTAAGACAGGTCGGCCTGATTCAACACCTACCATTTGTCCCGTTTGATTATATTCCCATGCTTCTGCAGGACCGCCGATAACAATTTCGTTTTCTTCAGGATAAACAAAGATGTATTGCACCCTTGTTAAACCTGCAAGTTGTTTAAGGGTTGCATAAACCGGCTTACCTTCCGCTCGATTCTTCGCAATCAGCTTTTCCAGTCTGGTCAGGGAAACCAATCTGAGTTTGCTGGTTTTAGCCATATCTGCATTCAGATCAGCTCGACGAACTTGATTACTTAAAGAAGCAAGACGTTTCCCTTTTTCTTTGGTGGATTGTTGAAGAACCCCGCGAGGATCAACCATCACTCCACTTACATTCGATGGGGTCCATTCGATAATAGTTCCACCTTCGTCATCGTCTTCACTCCATGTATCCGGTGTTCCTGTCACTTCCTGAATAAGTTCAATCAGGTCCTGAATTCCTTGACCACCACCCGCTCCACCCGCAAGCTTGTGGGAAGATTTTTCTTTTGATAATGCTCGGCGTTGTTCAGTTCTTACAGTTGAAGCAGGAATTTTTCGGATCGATGCAAGTGAAGCAGCAAAATCACCTGCATCTTGTTGAGCAGTTGCAATTTCCTGAAGCAATTCAGATTTCTTATCTGCATCTTTAACAGAAGTCGCAATCTTGAGGGCATTAGCAAATTCACCTGCCAACAAGTTGGCGTTGATTTCACTTTCTACGCTATGAGATAGTTTAGTATTTGCTTTTTGATCGTCTGAAGCTTGAAGTTCAGCAACTGATGGTAGAAAGAAAAGACCACAAGCAACGATGAAACAACTCAGATATTTGAGAGTTGAATTTGTTAAAGATGGATTGCGACGATTTGTAGCATGAAAGAATCCAGATTGTTGGATTTTCAACATGAACGGCTCCTGAATTGAATGTCTTTAGAGTCAGTAAATTTCTAAACGAATATTCTTTTTGACATCCATGCCAGTATTGCTAATTCGAATCTGGTTGGGACTCAAATTGATATCTATTTAACCCGCCTGGGTGTTTTAAAATTCGCGTCAATAAAACCAAATCAACTGAATATTTGCTGAGAGGTTTGGTGAATTCTTAAGCTGGTAAATAAATAAGCCTAATCCACTATATACCAAGATCACCTCAAAATGTAGCTGCGTCAAGGATAAAACAGTTTTTCTTCAAACACGCAGTCTTACTATTCTAACATTACAGATCAGTCCGGTTAGAGAAAGCCAATATATTCGCAATATCTTATCTAACAATCACTTCCGTCAAGGTGGTCCCCTTCTGATTGCTTAATGAAGTCCAATATGTCAGTGATAAAAACGTGTCTCATCGTCTTATCCTGAAATGGTCACCAAAAGAAACATATCAATAATAATTGATATGTTTCTTTTTTTCTTTTTTCATGGAGTTTGGAGTTGTAGTTTAAATTGTGATCCATACAATCGTTATTGTTGATATTGAGACTCAGTCTCTCTAGTATGGCCTTTTTGAAGGTCTTAATAGGACTAGCTTCAATTTACAGTAATTTCCATTTAGCTCCGTAAAATAAGCCTATGGCTTAATCAACATGGAGTTTTAAACACTTAATATTACATTTTCAGTATTACAGGAGTAACTGAGATGCCTTCTCAATCGAAGAATTCGACCTTTAAAAAACGTGCGAATGGGTTCACCTTAATTGAGCTTTTAGTCGTTATTGCCATCATTGCCATATTAATAGCTTTGCTATTACCAGCTGTTCAATCTGCTCGTGAAGCAGCCCGCCGATCTCAATGCAAAAATAATCTCAAGCAACTAGGTCTTGCGATGCATAACTATCTGGATGTTAACTTGGTCTTTCCTCCGGGCATTTGCGATGATGGATCAGGAGCACTCACCGGGGGGGGGTGGTCTGTACAGGCTCGAATCCTTCCTTATATTGAACAGGGAAATATGTACAACTTGATTGATTTCAGGAATAGTTATGCTGCAGGATCTTCTCCTGCAATTGATCGCGTCCCGGTACTGCTTTGCCCGGATGAACTTCTGGACGAACAGCGTAGTAGTGGAGGTGTTGCACAACATTTTCCACTTAACTACGGAGCCAATATGGGTGTTTGGCTTGTCTATGAACCTTCCGGAACGATCGGAACTCCTGGTAGTGGTGGTGAAGGCGTATTTTATCCAAACAGTAGATTGGGAGCAGGTCATATTCAGGATGGACTAACAAACACGATCATGTTTTCAGAAGTGAAAGCTTATCAGCCATATCGTAGAAATGCTGCACCGGGTTACACTTCAGATCCCGGAATGCCTACTGATGCTGCAACGTTGGCTGCTTTAGATGATGATGGTATTGCGGATCCTCGTGCTACCGGGCACACAGAATGGGTTGATGGTCGTGTTCATCAGACTGGCTTTACTGCAACCTTTCCGCCGAACTTTGAGACTCCTTTTACAGGTGCAACAGATACTTTTGACACTGACTACAACAGTCAACAGGAAGGTAATTCAACAACCAATATTTCTTATGCAGTTGTTACCTCACGTAGCTATCATACCGGGGGGATTGTCAATGCCTGCCTGATGGATGGTTCCGTTCGCTCCATTGGAAAAGATATTGATTTAACTCTCTGGCAAAACCTTGCAGATCGAAGTGATGGCGAAGTCACGATTTTTCCCTGATGTATCTGCATGATCTACGTTCTGTTATTCAACGAACTTAGGCAGCGAACTTAGGCAGCGAAAACGAAGTTAGATTACGAAGAAATCAGACAACGAAAAAAACTCTCAAACCTGCGTTGGTATGAGAGTTTTTTTGTTGTTTTTGCATAATAAAAACATTGAACGCTACGAAGGCTGGGTTCCCTCTTTCAATTCTTTATCCCACTCGTCAATTAATGGCCAATCAACTGCACAAGTTCCAAAGTCGGCCATGTGTTGATATTGCTCAAGCCTGTCAATTGTTTTTTGAATGAAAGCAGGGTCTTTTCTGAATACAGGACCATGGCTCGGTAAAAGCCATTCCGCATCACAATCACGAATTCTTGATAAGGAATTTATAAAATCAGGAATATCTGATCCGTGATGAGCATCAATATTTCCGACACATCCATCGCGATAAATATTATCACCAGAGAAGAGCAAATTCCCCATCAGAAAAGAAAGTTGTCCTTTCGTATGCCCGGGTGTTTCCCATACATCCAGAACATGTTTTCCCAGTTCCAACTGGTCTCCTTCTTTGATTAATTTGTTAACCTTGACCTTAGGCATATCAATTGAAATCCCCTGCTCGGAAATTTCCGCATAAGTGACAATTCGATTTCCGGTTTGCAGATGTTTTCTTGTTTCTTTATGCGCCAGAACTTCCGCTGCAGGAAGCAATTCTTTTGCTCTTTTCAACCCTTGAATGTGGTCGACATCTGCGTGAGTTGCAATCAGGTATTTGCACCTGGCCAATGGAAAATCCAATTGACGAATTAATTCGATGATTTCATCCATCGTGTCTTCATAGCCGACATCAATCAGTAACCACTCGGAAGTATCTTCATCATAAACCAGATACACACAGCAGCCAAAGCGTCTGCGTGCCTGTAAATTCAATTCAATCACACCGGGAAAAATATCTGCTCGTTTAATCATGTCACCTGAATAATTATATTTGTTAGCGAAGCTTTGAGATGTTCGAAATATGCAGAGTAAATCTGCTTTAAAAGAATATTAGGGGATTTACTGTAATAGTGTTACCCATTCCACTTCAATTTTCTAAAAGAAATCAGGACGTTTTCCTCTTTTTTGGAGATATTCCTTTTTTAACAGACCGTTTTTTTGTTGAGGTGGTCTTCTTTTTTTCTTTTTTCTTACTGGTCTTTTTGCTTTTACCCGGTTTTGACTCTGCTTTCTTCTTTCCTGATTCTTTCTTTTTTGCTTTTTTGTTCTTCTTCGCAGTTTTTTTTGAGTAAATCTTTATCATTTCGCTGGCTCGTTGAGAAATGATTTTTCTTAATTCGGGAGGTTCCAGAACTTCTGCCTGACTTCCGTAACCCATAATCCACCAGGAAATCTCATTCAAACCGTCTACAGTTACATGAAAATCTATCGATTCGTCTTCGTTCCAATCAATTTTCTGAGTTTTATGCCAGGCGACTTCAGCCACGTTATAAGCAACCATTTTCTTAAACCGAATTTTGACCTGATGCCTCTGACCTTTTTCCCTGATCATCGACCATGCATTTCCGAGATATCGTTCCAGATTAAATCGTGCAGGTATTCGATAATGGGAATCCACTGGTTCCGCTTTGAGAATTCTCCCTATGTTAAACGTTCGGACTTCCCGATGAATCGAAGAGCGTCCAATCACATACCAACTTCGCCTGCAGAACATCATTCGATAAGGATTAATGCAAGTACAGATATCTTCCCATTCCGTCAGGCTTTGATAATAAATACGGACCTGTTTTTTCTGGTGCATGCAATCCGTCAGCATCTCATAATAAGATTTGGAATCAGTTAGCTTGTTTCGGGGATCCAGTTGAACCGAAATGGATTCCGAAATTTCCCGGACATGCTCCCGAAGATGACGTGGCAGACTACTGAGAAGTTTAAGCGCAGCGGATCGTGCAGGTTGCTGAAAAGGAATTCCATGCCCGTTGTTGCCCAGTTCATGGCAAAGCACAATCAAAGAAAGCGCCTCATGAAGGGTGAAATCCGTTGGTGGAAGAAAGGATCTGATTGGTATCGAGTAACCTTGTTTATCATCGTCATAATGGACGAGAATTCCCGATTCCTGAAGTATTTTCAGGTCACGAAAAATCGTTCGCCTGCTCACCTGGCATTCTTGTGCCAAATGAGTGGTGTTATAAGAACGCCCTGATTGAAGAACTTCTATCAGGCGAAGGATTCGATGTAAACGATCAAGTGATGCCATGATTCATAGTTGTACTTTTAAATAGTTGTACTTTTAAATAGTTGTACTTTTAAATAGTTGTACTTTTAAATAGTTGTACTTTTAAATAGTTGTACTTTTAAACAGGCCAATGATACGAACATATCCTAAAACCTGATTGAGGTGTTTTTCCAGTTCGTTGAAAGTATTGTTTTTGAAATTTGCTGGGTGGTTTTAGAATAGTTTTTTCTCAAAGAATGAGTCTCCCGATAATTGTTGGCACAAATGCTTTTCACATCCATACTACTACTCCGTCTATATATAAATGTCACCCAGCCCAGAGTGGATAGCACGCCAACGAGCGTGCCTATTGCAAATTGATGCATGACATTTAAAGCTCGATAGAGCACTACTGTAACCTGTTTTCAATATCGATAATAAAAAATAAATAGTAATCATCATTCAATGTTACAATTATTATTATTCATTAGCAGAAGAACAACCCTGGTTTGATAATCGACGTATGTATGATAATGACCACGATACCACAGCAACGCGGTTCTTGATTGGTTCCATTTGGGAACAATTGGTCTCAGGTTATCTTCATCGGAGTCGCGTGTAATAGCAGTCCATTTCCAACTATTTCCTGCATCCTGAGTCTCGCCTTTATAAATTTCATAATGTCGTTTTCCATCAGCATTGCTGATTAGTGGACTTCCTGTAACCGGATCAGCATTTGATGAAATGTAAATGATATTAACGTCATCGGGATCCAGGCAGATGTTTCCGGTGTAATCATTTTCTTGAAGATAAAGACTAGAACCAGCATAGGCAATTTCATTTTCATTCCATTTTTGGCCATTCCACTTAGCGTAATGGTACCGAATATCATTCCCTGTTTCTTCTTTGGGAATATTGGAAGGATTTTTCCTGACGCTGAAAACAGCGTGAGGACGACCTTCGGAATCAAGATGAATATCGCTCGTCCAAGCGATATTTTTTGAATCACCTGCAAATATCCTGGTTCCATTACTAGGATCTTCCAAACCCTCTTTCAGGGGGCAGATGATTTTGCCATTGGAGTTATGCAAATTGCCTTGTTTATAATAAATGTGATAAATACTGTTATTATAATTTCGGGGGTGACCATTCGTGTAAAGCAGGTGAATCGTATCTGTACCATTAGAGGCATATTTTACATACGGACGATGTTTGTATTTCAAAGGAACATTAATGACAATATTCCCGTTTTTCCAACTTTTTGCATTATCATCCGACCAGCAAAAGGAAGGCTTGTTTAACCGGTCTAGTCCTCGGTAAAAATTATAGATCCGTCCTTTGCCCTTATTTTCCCGAGCAAGAAAATGAAGATTGGAATAAGTGATTCCTGAGGTGAGTGACGGAACAAAATTTTTGCTCTTGCTCCAACTTGTAAAATCTTTTGTTGATTTGGTCGTAGTGTAATAAAATTTGTTTTCATTCCCATGTTTGGAGTAAACTGCAAGCAGTTTACCATCTGGAAGAGCAAGCAATGCCGGGACATCATGATCGTCATTCTGAAGGCGGTCATGTAGTTCAACCTGATTCTTTGATCCTGTTGAAAGACTATAAATCACAACATCAATATCGCCTCTGCGTAAAGAACCAACAGGACCATTCGCGACAGAACCAACAATCAAGTTTCCCTCGTGTATGATCGCTCTTTCATCCTGAAACCAGCACCACGCTCCGTTATCATTCAAGGTAACCCATTCTTCAGCTTTGGCGAATGCATTTGTATGAATGTGAAGAAATGTAAAAACGAAGATCAGGATGAATCCCCGAAAATTTATCAGCTTTTTTAAGACTGACCTTGGAACCCAACTGCAGCAATGATTCAGTTTATGGATATGGTCTGATGTTTGGTAACTCAATGTTTACTCCCCCTTTTTCCTAAAAAATCTTCTAGAAGATTTATCACCCGTCATTATAAATAGATATTCAGGTGTAGATATAATCTATCGTGAGTGTTACGGAGTTTCAATGCACAAGAAAAGGCCCGCTTTTGTAGTGGCTATTCTTTATCGTCCGTTTAAAGAGGTCGAAAGACGGTTAAGCAAGTCTTTCTCTAATTTAGGATCACGTCCCTGAGGAATCCATCCTGATGGAGTCGATTGGCCTACAACCAGATCAAGTTCTCGTTGCAATGGTGCGCTTTCATGGAAAGTGGCTCCTCCTGCGGAACCAGCTGCAACACCAACAAGGTCTTCTAATTCTTTGTGCGCTTCAACTCCCAGGAGATAACCTCCTTCAACAGGAGTGATGTTGATAAAGACCCGCCGTCTGATTGATTGAAGAGTGCTTTCAAGCCGATTTTCTAAACCGATAGTTTCTTTGTGCCACGGTTCTGTAAAGCTGGATCCGGTTTTGTACTTGGTTTCAATTACGCCATCAAGTTTATTCTCATGAGAAATTTCAAAAGGATAATCATGCAGAACATCAACCGTTCGTTCCCACACTGCTTCATGGCTGCTTGATGGAATAAAAATCGGGTTGGAAGCCTGACGATTTCCTCTCCAGTTGGATCCAATGGAACAACCGGAAATCAGAACAAGCAATACAAAAGCCAAGCCCACAAAAAGGGGTTTAACAAATTGATTGGTTGGTCGGATAAATAACATTCTGATTCAATTGGCTGGGATGTTGCAGGTCTGTCTGATTGCTTGATAATTTTGAAGTGAGAAGGGTGTGCAATTTGAACTGGACAGCATGACGTTTATGCCTGGACGAAGCGGTATTTTTGCAGGAAAGACGATTTCAGGCAAGATCAGTTCGTAAATCGAATCCATTTCAGAGCAGTTCCTGGTTTTCATTCTCGGGAATAAGTAAATATTACAATTCTCTGTTAAAAATAGAGGGATAACGAAGTATAGGAATTTTCTGGTCCAAGGATCGAATTTCAAATCCAGATCAGATATAATCCAGATGAACGAGGTTCAATCCAGATTCAATTTAAAAATCAACCAAAAGAAACACAACAGGAATGACAGATATGGAACATTTTCCAGAAGTACCAACTATCCAGTACGAAGGATCCGACAGCAAAAATCCTTTAGCTTTCAAACATTATAACCCGGAAGAAGTTGTCGAAGGCAAGTCGATGAAGGAACTGCTACGGTTCAGCGTCTGCTATTGGCATACATTTCGGGGGACAGGTGTCGATCCGTTTGGTGCAGCGACTCTGGAACGTCCGTGGGATGATGGAACTGAGTCGGTTGAGAATGCCAAAAAACGGGTGGGGGCTGCCTTTGAATTCATTCAAAAACTGGGGGCTCCTTTTTATTGTTTCCATGATCGTGATGTTGCACCGGATGGAGCAACGTTGTCAGAAGCCAATAAAAATCTGGATGAAATTGCTAGCTGCCTGAAAGAAGCACAGGAAAGAACTGGCATCAAACTTCTCTGGGGGACAGCCAACCTCTTTTCTCATCCGCGATATATGCACGGAGCAGCTACCAGCCCGAACGCAGATGTTTTTGCTTATGCAGCTGCCCAGGTGAAAAAAGCGATGGAAGTAACGCACCAACTTGGTGGTGAAAATTATGTTTTCTGGGGTGGCCGTGAAGGGTACATGAACCTTTATAACACAGACATGAAAAGAGAACTGGATCACCTTGCCCGGTTCATGCACATGGCTGTTGACCATGCTAAAGATATTGGTTTTAAAGGAACGTTTCTTTTTGAACCGAAACCGAAAGAACCAACCAAACATCAATACGATTTTGATGCAGCTGCCTGCCTGAACTTCCTCAGGCAATACGATCTGATGGATCATGTTAAACTGAACATTGAAACAAATCATGCAACCCTCGCTGGTCATAGCATGATGCATGAACTGACATATTCTTCCATTCAGAACTCGCTAGGCAGTATCGATGCCAACACAGGAGATTTGCTTCTTGGCTGGGATACCGATCAGTTTCCAACGGATCTTTACCTGACCACTCAATGTATGCTTGTCATTTTGAAGCAGGGTGGAATTGCACCGGGTGGCGTGAACTTTGATGCCAAAGTCCGAAGGGAAAGTTTTGAGCCGATTGATCTTTTCCATGCACACATTGGCGGGATGGATACTTTTGCCCGTGGGTTAAAAATTGCATCAGCCATCCGAAAAGATGGAATCCTCGATAATTTTGTGGATGACCGTTACAGCAGTTACAATTCCGGAGTGGGTGAAAAGATTGAAAAAGGGGAAGCCTCTTTCGCAGACCTTGAAACTTATATGCTGGAAAAAGGGAATAATGATCCGAATTCTTCCGGCCGACAGGAATATCTGGAAAACGTGATTAACGATTATATTTAGTCGTCCCTGAAATAGTCATTATTCAGAGATGGTAAAATATTGAACCTGGCTGATCGGAATTGGATTCGGAATTCCCCAGAATTTACTACCACTTGCTAATCTTAACCGAAATCCATAGCGTAAAAACAGGCTCAACC
>JAJRVU010000494.1 GCA_024277145.1 Planctomycetota bacterium | reverse complement strand
ATCTTTCCATTTGGCTAAATTGGAATCGGTCATTTTGAAGAAGTAGCCGACTTCGGAAGTGGATTCTTCCTGTCCAGTTAAAGGGCTGGTAATTCGGCCAATGTATTTCCCCATTCCATAACCTTTGTCCTTGATGAAATTACTTTGCCCCAGATTGGTGGTCCCTCCCGCTCCTGCAAAAGCGAGAGCCCCTAATAATCCCATCATGGTAATATCCGAGTTTGTCATATCGGGCATTTGACCAACCGAAGCAATTCCTTCAGCCATCTTGACAACTGCATCTCCCCGGACCACCAGCAGTGAAAGCAGAATGACGACCACAATAATAAACAGGACGAGAAAAAATTGAATTTTTTCAACGGTGTTATAAACAACCGGTCCTGCAGTGAGGACAATTCCCACAATTAAAAGGCCTAAGATTCCAAAG
The DNA here is from genome assembly GCA_024277145.1 of Planctomycetota bacterium. Classification (GTDB taxonomy): domain Bacteria; phylum Planctomycetota; class Planctomycetia; order Planctomycetales; family Planctomycetaceae; genus JAJRVU01. Next base: position 4,266 of record JAJRVU010000494.1, on the reverse strand, counting down.
AAACTGACATGTTGGGCAGCAAAAGCTATCGAACCATCTGGCTGAATCACTTCCGTCGGACCGTAGATCAACCAACTGATAATTGTTCCTGCACCAGTTGCCCATCCGGGCCAGGCCCAGGGAATGATATTAAGAAGAAGCATGATCCAGGCCCAGTTTTTGTTCAAACGACAAAAGCCCGTGATGGCACTTTCTCCGGTGGCTAGTGTGTAACGCTCAATTTCCAGGTTCAGGAAATATTGTGTAATCACGCCGAGCATACAGGCCCAGAAAAAAATAAAACCTGTTGAATAAACCAGATGTGGCCAGAGAATAAATTCCCCTGAGCCAAGTGAGAGACCAGCCAGCATGATGCTCGGGCCAACCATTTTTTTCCACGAAATTGCAGGGGGTAAATCACGATACAGTGCAGGGCCGAGTTGACCATGAGGGAGTACATGATCGGGAACTTCTTCAAATTGAGTTTGATCATCAGAAGAAATATTATTCATGGCAGAGCACTTTATTGATTGGATTATTGAGAAGCTGTAATCATTGAAAAAACAGGAATCGGTTTTGTACCGAAATCATCAGATAAACAGAAACAAAATGCAATTCTATCGCGATGAAAAGAACCCGGAAATGATTTCTCAATAGAGAATTATTCAATAAAGCAATGGAATCTGGCAAGACTTGAGAATGCGGAGAAACATACTTAACCGGAACCGGGTAAATCCATCAGTTTTTGAAACCGATTCAGGACCTTGCTTTTTAATACAGCAAATTCCTCTGTTTCAAGCTCTCCCAGGCGAATCGTCATGAAAGCAGCTTCTCTGGCTTCTTCAAGAATTTCGGTATCACGTGGCAGTTCCGCCACCCTTAAAGGTAATTCGCCATGCTGTCTGGTTCCGAGAACATCGCCCGGACCACGAATTTCAAAATCAACTTCTGAGATTTTAAAGCCATCGTTTGATTCGACCATAGCATGAATACGTTTGACTGCATCAAGATCATCTGAGTCTGAAAACAGGAAGCAATATCCTTGATGATTTCCTCGTCCAATCCGTCCCCTTAGCTGATGCAACTGGGAAAGCCCGAATAAATGAGCATCGTAAATCACTATGATGTTGGCATTCGGAATATCGATTCCGACTTCAATCACCGTAGTTGAAACAAGAACGTCGGTTTCCCCACTTCGGAAGGAATTCATCGAATCTTCTTTTAAATTTTTATCCATTTGTCCGTGGATTGGAAGGATACGAAATTTCTTTAAGAGATGGTTTGAAATTTCTTCGAAAACAGATTCAACCGAATGAAGTTTGTTTTCAGGATCTTCATTCTGTTCAATTCGAGGACAAACGATAAAAGCCTGTCTTTTTTCGGCGAGTTTTTCTTTGATGAATTTCCAGACACGTTTTTGTTCAACCGATCCTGTAATTCTACTGGTGACGACTTCCTGCCTGCCGGGGGGAAGGTCTTTGATCACGGTAATATCCAGATCACCAAATTGAGTCAGGCAGAGGCTTCGTGGAATGGGAGTTGCAGTCATCACGAGAATGTGAGGCGCTGTTTTTCCTGCGGAAAGGTGTGCTCTTTGCATCACTCCGAATTTATGTTGTTCATCAATCACCGCAAGAGCAAGGTCTGCAAACTTAACATCTTTCTGGATGACAGCCTGTGTTCCGACAATCAACTGAACTTCGCCTGCTGCAATTTGTCGAAGGGTTTCTTTTCTTTGTGAAGCTGTTAAAGCACCCGTAAGAAAAATTCGTTTTACCCTGCTGTGGGAAAGAATTTGTTCAATCAGTTCCCAATGCTGGGTTGCCAGAACTTCCGTTGGAGCCATGAACGCTGCCTGATGACCGGCGGCAATAGCCAATAAAATTGAGTAGATGGCGATGACTGTTTTGCCTGCTCCTACATCAGCCTGGAGGAGACGGTGCATGGGGAATCCGGTTAACAGATCTTTTTTGATTTCATTTATCGCATTTTTCTGACCATCAGTCATTTCAAAAGGGAATAATCTTTGGATACGGGCATCAATTTTTGCGGTCGATTCAATAACAAAGCTATTTTTGTTTCTCATTCGGTAACGTTTGCGAATTCCGATGGCTGTCTGGAATTCCAGGAGATCGTCAAAAATAAGTCTTCGTTTTCCCTTTTCGTATTCATCCATTGTCTGTGGGCTATGAACCATTCGAAATGCATCAGAAAGCTTTGGCAGGGAATGCTGTTCGAGAAAGAATTCAGGAAGATGTTCGGGAATGAGGTGAACGTATTGATCAACAACAGATCGCATGATCTTCCTGATCATGTACATTTTTAAACCCTCTGTGAGAGGGTATATCGGAAGAACTTCTCCAATCTGGCTCTCAGTATCTTCATCAAGAAACTGAAGGTGAGGGTGGCTGAATTCCCATTTTCCCGCTTTTTTTTTGGGCTTGCCGGAAAAAATAACTTGTTGGTTGGGGAAGAATTTCTTTGTGATCCATTTTTGATTAAACCAGGATCCCTTAACAAACTGCGTTCCACAATCGAGTAAAACTGCTGCGATAAATCTTCCGCCGGAAATTTTTCTCCCATCAATATCAACAACAGAACCACGGACTGATTGCAGTTCGCCTTCTTCCAGATCTTCAGGGTTTTTTACTTGGGAAAGATCAAGAACCGTTCTTGGAAGAAGCCAGAGGAGATCGCCGACTGTATAAATATCGAGTTTATTAAGTAACTGCGCTCGCTCGGGACCGACTCCCTGAAGATATTGAATCGATTCTTCAAATGGGTTCTCAGTCATTCAAAAGCCTGCGATGCAAGGACGAGTTACTTGGCGAGTATTATGATTCTAAAAAAGCAGGTTTCATTATAGGGAAACAGAAATCAACATAACAGGGATTTCAGGGGCAGAGAGTGGAGAGTTCGAAAATGGAGCAATAAATATTTAGTTCATGAACTTCAAAGCTGCTTCGACTGCAAGTTCATCACAACGCTCATTTTCAATATGCCCGCTGTGTCCTTTTACAACCGTGAAGGAGACATCGTGCTTGCTGAGCAGTTCATCCATTTCTCGCCAAAGTTCTTCATTTTTGACAGGTTTCCACTTTTTGCCTTCTCTTCTCTTCCAGTTATTTTTTTTCCAGTTGCGCAGCCACTCTTTGGAACCTTTTGCAACATAAACACTATCTGTAATGACTTCAACTTTTGTTCGGCTTTTAAGAGCCTTGAGCCCATTGATGACAGCGGAAAGTTCCATCTGGTTGTTTGTTGTTTGCGCCAATCCACCGGAACATTCTTTTTCGGTTCCCGAAGAAGGGTGCCTGAGAATGTACGCCCATCCCCCTGGTCCGGGGTTGCCTTTGCATGCGCCATCCGTGAAAATCTGGACAAAAGAAGAAGGAGAATCCGTTTCCTGTTGCATTGGATCAATCATTAAAAAGTGGAATTCCTCTTTGAATTATACATGCCGACCTGACCTGATGCGGCCAGTGACTTAAACAGAGGGTTCCAGGATTATATAGGGGTTACAGCAAGCCTGGGCTTATCTTTCCCGGAATGTGATTCGTCCACGGTTGAGATCATAAGGTGAAACTTCAACAACAACACGATCACCTGGAACAATACGGATAAAGTGCTTTCTCATTTTGCCCGCAACATGTGCCAGAACAATATGTCCGTTATCCAACTCAACTCGAAATTGGGTATTTGCCAATGCTTCTTTGACAATGCCTTGAACTTCAATGGCCTCTTCTTTGGCCATAAATCTGATCCTTTTAAAAAAATGAAATATTAAACAGGGACTATCCTCAGAAAATCTATCTCTGAAAAATGCCCCCGATAGTTCTGTCTCTTTTGGGGATTTAGAGCGTTTCTATAAATGATAATAGATGGATTAAGGTTAAGCCAACCATTATATACAGTGCGCCACGTCCTGCAAGATTTCCAGACATTGTCCAGTCTGAGAAGACGGTCTACAATGAACGGACCAGATTATCATGATTAACCCTTTACTGAAAAGGTCAGCAGTCGTTATTCTCACAAGTATCCCTGAAAAACATCGGTTTTATACGGTGTGAATGGTGAAATATCAGTCACTGAATTCATTAAACCGTGATAATATAATCGCTGGTGATTAGTTTTCATCACTTTTTTGAGATTCGGTATTGATGGGATTTATCTACAGATATCGGCTGTTTTTGAATTAATCGGTATAATTGGGGCTGAGATGATTCAATTTAGAAACGTGATCAGGGGCGAAAAAGTGACACGGTCATCAAATCTCAAATAGAGGCT
>JAJRVU010000493.1 GCA_024277145.1 Planctomycetota bacterium | reverse complement strand
CATAATGGGTTAACAGATGGTTGATAAATATTTGAAAGATGAAATAAATACGCCAACTTTTTTATGGTTATTAGCAATAACCGCGCTATAATCCCGTTATTGCCGGAACTATCACCTCCCCCCTTTGCATTAAAAATTATTAATCGGGCTAGAAAAATGATATTGTCAAGAACTTTCTTTGACAAAGAGAAAAACTCACCATTGACACTGTTCACTTTTGACCGTCAAAAGTGAACAGTGTCCATTTATGACAGTTATCAACTTATAGAAAAAACTTGACTTATTACGATTAGAAATTCTATTTTTTTACTCATAGTCAATCAGTTTTCACTGGTTACCGTATTCTTTATCCAAAAATTTCATTTTTTACAACCATAACTTAAATAAATATGGAGGGAAGAACCATGAAAAATAAATTTTCCGTCAGTACGAATACATATCATGGGTTTTCGCTGGATGACGCTTTAGAGGGAATCGCGCAGGCCGGATTCAAGTATGTTGAACTAACTGGAGTAGCGGGATGGACGGAACATGTCAACTGGCAGATGAACGATGAAGACTTCAAATCCCTGAAGGATAAGTTGTCTCAGAAAGGGCTGACTGCGATTGCTCTGAGTGGCCACTGCAATATTATTGCTGAAGACGGAATGGAAGCATTTCTGAAAAATGTTGACCTTGCCGCCCGATTGGGCTGCCAGTTCATCGTGACCGGTACCGGCGAAACCCACGGGGATAAAGAGGTGGTTGAAAATGAATCAGTGCTGATTGATACTCTGAGGAAAATCACGAAAAAATGTGAGCAAGTTGGAGTGTGTTTGGTCCTGGAAACTCATGGAAATAATTATAATACTGGTCAAACGATGTATAACCTCGTCAGCAATATTGATTCGGATTTTATCGGAATCAACTATGATACAGCCAATGTCATCTTTTATGGCAATGTCAGACCGGAAGACGAGATCGTCAATGGCATTACGCGGCTTAAATTTGTCCACTTAAAAGATAAGGCCGGAGCAAACAATGAATGGAATTTTCCTGCTATCGGCAAGGGTTATATTGATTTCCCCAAAATTTTCTCCGTCCTCAGAGAGAATAACTATGATGGTCCGATAAGCGTAGAAATAGAATTTACTCCGGATGGTCCTGGTTCATTAGAAGCCGTCAATCAAGCGGTGAAAGATTCTTTTGATCATATTCAAAAAATCACTCAATAATGGTTTGGAGGGAAAGTTATGATAAAAGTCGGTATTATAGGCGCAGGGTTCATGGGGAGAACCCACGGTGACGCATATAACAAGTTGGATGATGTCCAATTAGTCGGTATTGCCAGTAGGGGACAGGAAAAGGCAAGAAAATATGCTGAAGATTATCATTGTACGAATTATCCGGAAGCAGAAGAATTAATCAAGCATCCGGACGTGGATATCATCGATATCTGTCTCCCGACATATCTCCACGAGCAATATGTTATCATGGCTGCTTCTCATGGAAAGCATATTTTATGTGAAAAACCTTTTAGTTTAACGCTAGAATCTGCGGATCGAATGCTAGCAGCCGTTCGCAAAGCCGGCGTGAAGTTCATGATTGCCCAGGTGCTGAGATTCTGGCCCGAGTATATGAAAATCAAAGAGTTCTACGACAACGGTTCCCTGGGTAAAGTCAGGGTTCTGTACGCGAATCGTCTTGCTCAATTTCCCGACTGGGGTACGTGGTTCCAGGATGTTGAGAAAAGCGGCGGTGCTCTTTTCGATTTACATCTTCATGATATTGACTATGTCCGCTATCTGATGGGACCTGTAAAATCCGTCTATGCCACCGGAAAACAGGATGACAACGGAGCCTGGAATCATGTTGTTTCCGTCTTAAACTTTGTTAATGGAGCGAAAGCCGTTGCGGAAGGCAGTAATAAAATGACCCCGGGCTATCCCTTTACGATGAGTTTGCGGGCTGTCGGTGATCAGGGGACCGTGGATTTTAATTTCAGTGCCGGATTTAATTTGGAAGAAAGGGATACTGCGGTGAATAATCTGGTGTTATACCGCAAAGAGCACTCTCCGGAAGTTGTTGACGTGGAACAAAAGGATGCCTATCTGAATGAAATCGAATATTTTGTGGACTGTGTAAAGAATGATAAGAACCCGAAAGTTGTAACTCCTGAGCAGAGTAAAGAGGTCCTGGAGATTGTGCATACCATCAAAGACTCACTTGAAAATGGTGAAGTTATTGATTATCAGGGGTAACTATTTAGCCCCAGAGCACACAGAGATTACAGAGAAAAGAATAAGTGCGCTAAGTTAGAAGGAGGTGAATGCCCGCATTTATAGACTATCAACGTATAAGTGTGTTGGGAAGATGATATCAATCGTATTCTGAAGTATCCAAAAACGTATCAAATTTATGGAGGATTGAGTGATGAAAAAAGGAATACAACTTGTTAGTTTAGTGTTTTTGAGCTTGCTTGTGGTTATGCCTGGTATGGCAGAAGCTAAGGATCAACTGGTATTTGGCAATATCTGTTTTAGCAGAGTAGATGTCTGGAATAGTTATTCAATCAAAGCATTTGAATATGCCGGAAAAAAGATGGGGGTGAAAACGATTGTTCTGGATCCTGAAGGACAGATGGAAAAAGCGATTGCTGCAATGGAAGATCTGATCAATAAGAAAGTAGATGGAATCTCGGTGTTTACCATGACTCCTGATCTGGATGTCACGCTTGCTAAAATGGCGAAAGAAGCCGGTATCCCGATTACATTTGAAAACTCGATGCCAGGGCCAGAAGCAGAATATATTGCTGTTGTCGCCTGTCGTTATGAAGATATCGGGTATGCGGCTGGGAAATTTATCAGCGAAACCTGGCCCGGTAGCAAGTTGTTTTATGTGATGGGGCAACCTGGGATGAACATTACTGAACCTTATGAGGAAGGTCTACACCGGGCGCTTGAGGAATTTAAAACGGTCGAACTGGTAGGGACTCAACCGACTGACTGGGGAGCAGAAAAAGCGATGAATGTCACGCAGAATTTTATCCAGGCGGGGAAAGAATTCGATGTCATTTTTGCCAACAATGAACAGATGGCTCAAGGCGTGATCAATGCCTTAAAAGATGCCGGGTTGTATGGAAAAATTAAGATTGTTGCTACCGGTGGCGGTCCTGTCGGCCTAAAGATGATTGAAAGCGGACAGATTGACGCCACCATGGGCGCGCCGGTTTCATTACAGGGATTAATTACGTTCAGAAACCTCTATCAATATCTACAGGGGAAAACCCCCCCGAAGTTTACACCTTTACCAATTATTCCGGTCACTGCTGACAATGTTGCTGACGCGATTTCCTGGGAAGTAAGCGATGCAGCTATTGAGTATATCGGCGGTTTAGAGTAAGAAGAAACTCACCCCCTATATGTGCCCGGCACTTCCAAAGTGCCGGGCACATTTTCACCCTTATGAATGTAAAAGACTCGGAAATAATCATACAGACGAAAAAACTCTCGAAGAGTTTTCCAGGGGTAAAAGCCCTATCTGATTTTTCCTTTGAATTGTACCAGGGAGAAATCCACTGCCTTGTCGGTGAAAACGGAGCGGGGAAATCAACCTTTATCAAACTGCTAACTGGAGCATTACATCCCGACAGCGGGGAAATCATTTTCAATGGTAAAAGTTTCCCCGCATTGGATCCGCATACTGCTCAGGCGTTGGGAATTCAGGTCATCTATCAGGAAAATATTCTTGTTAACCAGATGAGTGTCGCTGAAAATATTTTTGTTGGGTGTGAAAAAACCAACCGGTTCGGGCTGATAGATTACAAAGCAATATTTGGAGAGGCCCAGAAAATCATAGATTCTCTGGGGATTCACTTAGCTCCCAAAGCCTTAGTTGAAAGCTTGAGCACTGCGGATCAGCAGTTTGTCAAAATCATCAAAGCGTTGGCGTTGAACCCGAAAGTTTTGATCATGGATGAACCGACGACAATGTTTAATGCGAAAGACGCTGAGAAAGTGCTGAAACTTGTCAGGGATATTACCACACAAGGGATCAGTGTCATTTATATTTCGCATAATTTAAAAGAAGTTTCCCAAATTGCAGATCGAATAACCGTGCTCAGGGATGGTCAATTTGTCAATTGCCATAACAATGAGGATAAAAATGTGGATCTGAATGTCATCACAAAGGAAATGGTCGGGCGTCCGGTAAGTATTTTTTATGAAAGAGAAAAAAGTGAAATCGGAGATGTTATCTTAGAAGTTGAAAACTTGAAATTAACCCGGTCGTCTACACCTATCAATTTTCAGTTGCGTCGCGGAGAAATCCTGGGCATAGCCGGAATGGTTGGCGCCGGAAGGACGGAGATTGTCAGAGCAATCTTTGGTGCCGATAAAAAGGTAGGAGGAACGTTAGTCTACAAAGGAAAGCGGGTGAATCCCAGGAATCCCGCCGAGGCAATTAAATTAGGTATAGGAATGATCACTGAAGACAGACAGAAAACAGGTCTCGTCCTTTCCATGAATATCATTGAAAATACAACCCTTGTCGGATTGAACAAATTCGGCAGAATCATCTTAAAATTGAAAAAGGAGGCTCAAGCCGTTTGGAACTTTGTTGAGAAGCTCAATATTAAAACCCCTTCATTACGAAAAGAAGTACAATTCTTGAGTGGTGGCAATCAGCAAAAGACGGTTCTGGCGAAATGGCTGTATAAAGATATTGATGTGTTGATCTTTGACGAGCCGACCCGGGGAATAGATGTAAATTCCAAAACGGAAATTTATAAGCTGATGTCTCAATTGGTCAAAAATGGAAAATCCATTATTATGATCTCCTCAGACTTGATCGAACTTATTGCCATGAGCGACCGGGTTCTTGTGGTTCGGAACGGTGCGATTTCATCAGAAATTCAAGGCGAACAAATCACAGAAAAAAATATTATTGCCAATGCTATCGAGGTGAACTAAGCATGAATGTGAGAGTAAACGACCTCTGGTTTTTTAAGAGCCAGTCTTTCTTTCTTGTCCTCGTTATCGCGCTGATTTCTATTGTAGCGGGTATCCTGAATCCAAACTTCATGACAAAATCGAATATGTTCGCTATTTTCCAACAAGTTGCTGTACTGGGCATTGTGACGATGAGTATGGTGCTATTGCTCATCTCCGGCTTGATCGATCTGTCGGTTGGAGGCATGATCGGGTTATCTACAGTGATTATTACCAAATTAGTAATGAATGGCATGAGTCTGGAATTCGCTTTGATAACTGGAGTATTGGTCTGTTTGCTGTGTGGTTTTCTGAATGGAGTTATTGTGAGCAAGACGAAAGTTGTCCCACTCATCGCGACGTTAGGAATGAGCTATGTATATTATGGCGTTGCGCTCGTGATTTCCGGGGGATTGTTTTTGACGCTCACAATGGATTTTGATTTCTTAGGGCGCGGGAAAATACTTGGAATCCCAGTACTCATGATTATTTTCCTGCTTGTGACAGCGGGCACCCATATTTTGCTGAAATTTACCACGTATGGAAGACGAATCGTGGCTATGGGAGGGAATGAAGAGGTCGCCTTCTTAGCTGGTATTAATGTTGATCGCTACAAAATCATGAATTATACCTTAAGCGGAGGCCTGATCGCATTGGCTTCGCTGGTCCTCCTTTCAAGACTAGGTTCCGTCTTAGCGAATGTTGGTAATGGCTATGAATTGAGAGCGCTGGCAGCCGCTGTTATCGGAGGAGTCACCTTTGAAGGCGGCAGAGGAACAGTATTGGGAGCGTTCCTGGGGGTCATCCTGCTCGGAGTTGTGGCAAACGCGATGAATATTTTGAATGTCTCCTCATATTACCAAACTGTTGTGCTCGGTGCCATTATTGTCTCTGCTGTTGTCATCAGTAATATAGGGAAAATAAAAGGCTAGAAAGGAAGAAATTGACTTGCTAAGGATAAATAGGAGAATCTGAGTTGAGTGTAATCGGAGTATTCGACCTCGACAGTTCTGTTTGATTATACGCTTAATTTAAGAGGAAGATATGATGTTAAACCTTCAAAACCTTATAATTGAACATTTTGTGAGGGAGCTTGAAAGCGCGTATCAAAAAACCTACAATATTATGGAATCGCAATTTGCAAGCATCCT
>JAJRVU010000492.1 GCA_024277145.1 Planctomycetota bacterium | reverse complement strand
CAGCACGTGTTAATGTTCCCGGCACGGATCAGCGCCATAATATTGCGTATGCTTCTACGGTTGATCTTGACGAAGCTTATTTTGTCGGACAGAAAGCCGCTCAGTTGGCAGCAGCAGGAGAAAGCGGGTACATGTCAACAATACTGAGGGGCGAAGGAGATATCTATAACGTCAGTTTTGATAAAGTTCCATTGCCTGAGGTGGCAAACAGTGAACGTCATTTTATTGACAGCTGGATTTCTGAATCCGGAACGGATGTCACAGATGATTTCATCAAATATGCCCGACCTCTTATCGGCAATGACTGGCCAACCATCCCGATGATTGATGGAAGAATCCGATTAGCACGACTTGAGAAACTTTTTGCGAACCAGAAACTGGATCCTTACATCCCCCAGGCAGAGCGAAAAGAAAAGAAATAACTCGTATATACTGTTTGCATTAAACATCAAAAGCCAGAATTGGCTGAACACATATTAAACCCAGGAGTAAACCGGTGTCAGATAACCCACTTGATGACAACTTTGAAAAAAAACATGAATTCCTAATCGGAATTGATTCCGATGGATGTGCTTTTGACACGATGGAAATCAAACATAAAGAATGCTTCATTCCCAATATCGTTCAAACTTTCAGCTTGCAGGCAATTTCAAAATATACCCGTGAGGCAGCTGAATTTGTTAATCTCTATTCAAAATGGCGTGGAATCAATCGATTTCCCGGACTGACTATGGTTCTGGATCTTCTTGAAGAAAGAGACGAAGTCAAATCGAGAGGAATTGATCTTCCTGAACTCAAAGAACTGAGAAGCTGGATTGACCGGGAAACAAAACTAGGCAACCCTGCATTGATTGCAGAAGTTGAAACCAATCCTCATCCTGATCTTAAGCTTGCTTTGGAATGGTCAAAAGCAGTGAATGAATCTGTTGATAAAATGGTTCACGGAGTTTCACCGTTTCCCGGAGTTCGCGAAAGCCTTGAAAAACTGGCCCCTGTTGCTGACATGATTGTCTGTTCTGCAACTCCTAATGCTGCCTTGAATAAGGAGTGGGATGAACACAATATTTCGTCCTTCATTTCTGCAATTTGTGGACAGGAAGCGGGAAACAAAAAAGAGACATTAGGACAGGCAGCCGGTTTTGGATATGCAGAAAACCACGTCCTGATGATTGGAGATGCCCCCGGAGACATGAATGCAGCCCGAGCAGTCGGAGCACTCTTTTACCCGATTAATCCGGGGAAGGAAGAAGCAAGTTGGAGCCGATTCCTGGATGTCGCTTGTGATAAATTCCTCAAGGGGGAATATGCAGGCGATTATGAAGCTTCACTCATTGAAGAATTTGATTCTTATCTCCCTGAAATTCCTCCATGGAAAAGTTAATCATTGGAAACTTTCGGAACAGTGGTACTGTTTATAAACTAATTTTTAAATAATCAATTTTCAAACTATAAAAATAACGAGTAAACAAATGTCGAAACATGATATTGGATTGATCGGATTGGCAGTGATGGGGCAAAACCTTGTCCTTAACATGGCGAACAAAGGATTTTCTGTTGGAGTTTTCAACCGGACGACAAGCACAACCGATGAGTTCGTCAGCAAGACGACTTCAGAGCAGGATATCGAAGGATATCATTCACTGAAAGAACTGGTTGATAATCTTAAGTCCCCCAAAAAAGTAATGTTGATGGTCAAAGCAGGTCCAGCAGTTGACACAATCATCAATGATCTCAAAGAACTTCTTGATGACGGTGATATTATTATTGATGGAGGGAATACTAAATTCGACGACACCAATCGCAGAACAAAAGAAGTGTAAGAAGCTGGCCTTCTTTATATCGGAACAGGTGTTTCTGGTGGCGAAGAGGGGGCGTTGCTTGGTCCCAGTATTATGCCTGGAGGTTCCCCCAAAGGCTGGCCATTTGTTAAAGAGATCCTGCAAAAAATTAGCGCAAAAGTAGGACCGAATAATGATATTCCTTGTTGCGAGTGGGTTGGAGAAGCAGGGGCTGGTCATTATGTCAAAATGGTTCATAACGGCATTGAATATGGTGACATGCAATTGATTTGTGAGTCATATTTCATTCTTAAACAGGCATTGGGATTATCAAACGACGAACTTTACCAGATTTTTGACCAATGGAATCAAGGGGAACTGGAAAGTTACCTGATCGAAATCACCCGTGATATTTTTACTGTGATTGACGAAGAAACGGGCGATCATCTGGTTGACAAAATTCTTGATACCGCGAAACAAAAAGGGACTGGTAAATGGATGAGCCAGCATGCTTTGGATTTGGGTGTGCCGACAACTTTAATCACGGAAGCGGTCTATGCTCGCTGCCTTTCTTCCCAGAAAGAAGCTCGTGTACGTGCTTCTAAAATTCTTTCAGGACCGGAAAACAAATTTACTGGTGACCGTGACCAGTTCATTGAAGATGTCCGGCAAGCCCTTTATGCTTCCAAACTTTGCAGCTACGCTCAAGGTTATGTCCAGATGAATGCAGCCGCTGAAGAATTTGGATGGAATCTGAACAACGGAAATATCGCACTTCTCTGGAGAGGGGGCTGTATTATCCGTTCCACATTCCTGCAGGATATCAAAGAAGCATTTGACAAGAACCCTGAACTGGAAAACCTTCTTCTTGACGATTTCTTTATAGAAGCAATTGAAAAAGCTCAACCAAGCTGGAGAAGAGTTGTTTCATCTGCGGTTGAACTTGGCCTTCCAGTTCCTGCATTTTCTGCTGCTTTGAGCTACTACGATGGATACCGACAAGATCGGCTTCCTGCAAATCTGCTACAAGCTCAAAGAGATTATTTCGGAGCACATACATACTTACGAACTGATAAAGAAGGATCGTTCCATACCGATTGGATTCGTGAAAGAAACCTGAAATCCTGAATCACCTGCTTTTTCAAGATTTTGCGTCTAATAAAGGTTCCTATCTGGGATATTGATCTTTTCAAATGTTCGGAAAAGAATTGAAATAGCTGGGCGGAATTCACCACAATCAGGAACCACTCACATGCAGATCAAGTTTCTCGGAACAGGGGGCTACTACCCAAATGAATCAAGGCACACGATGTCAGTCTTGATTCCTGAGCGGGGAATTATGTTTGATGCGGGAACCAGTACTTTCCGCGCTACTCCTCACCTGAAAAGTGATGAACTCCAGATTTTTCTTTCCCATTCGCATTTAGATCACATTGTAGGATTAACCTGTCTTCTTGTTCCCATGCTGGCTGGTGATCTCAAAAAAGTTTCTGTAATAGGTGAAGCCAAAACATTAAAAGCTGTTCAGGAACATCTTTTCCATCCCTCCATTTTTCCAATTCATCCTGATTTTAATTATCTTGAACTGAAGCAGGACATGAAGTTGAAATATGGCGGCGTTGTAAAACATGTTCAGCTAAAGAATCATCCGAACGGATCAACAGGATACAGGATCAACTTGCCTGAACTTTCCATTGCCTACATCACTGATACCGTATGTGATGGAACCTATCAGGAATTTATCCAGGGAGTTGATCTCCTGATCCATGAATCGAACTTCCCGGATTCCCTAAAAGAATGGGCCGTCAAAACCGGGCATAGCTGCACCAGTGAAGTTGTCCAGCTTGCGAAAAAGGCATCCGTTAAAAAACTGGTGCTTGTTCATAGAGATCCTGTTCTGGAAGTTGATATCAAGCAGGAAACCAAACAGGCACAATCAATCTTCCCGGAAACAATCTTTGCAGAAGATGGATTAAGTTTGGAATTTAAAGATGGTTCATTTCAATAACAGATCAATCGTCTCATTATTTTCCTGAAATATCATTCGCGTATTAGAAATTTATTCTGTCACCCTGTTGAGAGTTCTCGTCGAGTATGTCAGGATACTGAGTGCAAGATTGAATTCTTGTGATATTATATTTCCATAGGCATACTAGATCATCTTTATCAAGCGAAATTTCCGTGACAGACAACCTCTCAACCCAATTCATCTCTGAACTGCAATCTCCTGTAACGGGCTCAAACCTGAAACTTTCCGAGGATAAAACGTCCCTTATTTCGGAAGAGAGTTCTGAAACATTTTCGGTGATCAATGAGATTCCAAGATTTGTAGGGCAGGAACACCTTGCAAGTTTCGGTTTACAATGGAATAAATATGAAGTTGCCCATGATGATGAAGACCGTGCAACCTTTCAGGCAAAAACTGGATTCACTCTTGATGAACTCAAGGGAAAACGCGTTCTGGATGCAGGTTGTGGAGGAGGGCGGTACAGTAAAGTCTGTGCTGAAGCTGGGGCGGATGTCATTGGTGCAGACCATAGTTCTGCAGTGGAAAAAGCTTCAGGGCTTTGCAACCATCTTGAAAATGTTCATTTCCTTCAAGGGGATCTCAAAAATCTTCCGCTGGAACCGGAATCATTTGATTATGTTTTTTCTATTGGCGTCATGCATCATGATGCTGACACAAAATCTGTTTTTGATGCAGTTTCAAAAATGGTGAAACCGGGTGGGAAAATGGCCATCTGGCTCTACAGGCGAAATCAATGGTGGCAGGAAGGGATTAATAATTTCCTCAGGAAGAGAACAACAAAGATGGCTCCGGAAAAATTGGAACCTTTCTGTAAATTCGGAGCACTTCTCGGTGGAACTCCCATTGTCCGATCAACGTTAAATAAAATTATCAACTTCAGCAATCACCCCAATTGGGAAAACCGGGTTTGTGATACCTATGACTGGTTTGCACCGGAATATCAATATCACCATACCGTGGATGAATTATCATCCTGGTTTCATGAT
>JAJRVU010000491.1 GCA_024277145.1 Planctomycetota bacterium | reverse complement strand
TCATCAGGTAATTGAAAAGGAGTTAAATAATGGCGTGAAAATTCCGGTTTGCACACATTGTCCGGCTGATGAACAAAGTTTTTATACCGATTTGTGTACCGATTTTGCAATTGAATTTCAGGATGACGGTTCACTTTCCGTCTCAACACCGCATATTAGCCGCGACTTGGTCGCAACCAGGCTTAAACCTGAACATTTAACCTGCACAAATGACCGAACCACCTATTAACAATCTGATATTAGCATTTCATGTAAATCGTTGTTTCAAAAAATTTCTAAGGTAATCAGGAGAAGTGTAACCATGAATCTGATTTGTCTGAATTGTGGAAACACAGAGTACTGGCAAGCCGAAATCGAGACCAGTAAAGCCGTTTTTCCCACGGTGGGAAATTTGGTAATCGATGACCTTGAAATCGATGGGGATAACTGGAGTGAGCAAATATTAAGAGAAAATTTATTGGATATAGTCAAGGCTCTTTTGCATGGTCATTCTTCCGAACTTTATCAAAATTTTCAAACCGGACATTATCAGAACCGATATATCGCCTGCGCCGTGTGTGGGAGTTATGAAGTCACGCCACCTTATTGTAAATGGCAGCCTCCTCCAACATTCCGATCGATTGACGAAGAAATCAAACATAATCACGAAACATTTAAAAAGTTACTAAAAAAGCGAGGTGAATATGAAAATAATCTGCCCGTCTTGTGGCAACCAAAAACGGTTCTTGATCCCCCTTTGGGTACGCACGACATTTAAATTCACCGAAGAAGGTACGGTTTCTATTCTTCATGTAAAGCCATTGGAATCACTGGAAGAAAAATTAACAAATCATGGTAAGAATGCATTTTATCTCACCTGCGCCGAGTGTGCTGCAGACGCGAAAATCGATTTCAATGAATATGAAACCCTCGACGAGGAACAACGCTTGAGACAGGCGCTGGAGGGCTTATGAATGATTCCTATAAACAGATTATCCAGCAACATATCAAAGACAAAATTAATGAATGGATCGATCAATTAAAAACGGAACATCCTGAATTATTACTCACCAAACAATGGCAGCTTATTTTCCCGCGTGGATTTAAACCGGGACAAAACGTCATTCCGGTGGTCACCGGTTCTAAAAATGGGAAGCATCACATCGCCGATGTCCTTTTTGTTCTGCCGGAATCCCTGCAATTGGAGCTGGATGCGATTGAACTGGAACTGAAAAATCAACCCTTCAAACCGCCGGAAGTTTCGAGTAACCATCCCCCACCTTTATCCGATTCCATTGATGTGCTCAGTCGAATTATAAGCAACGTGAACCAATTTCTTCAATCCATCCACTTACCAACTCCGACCTCGTCACACCTTGACTTCCCCCACCTGGAGTCGCCGCCTGCTGACCGACCTGTACAAAAAGTCCCAATCAAAGTGCGTCAATCGGACCGGCAGACGGCTTCTTATTCCATAGAAGACATAAAAAAACAAATGCTTTTGTCTAATGAACTGCCGGAATGGTTTCAAACCATCGATTCCAGAGATATTCGAGAGCAGTTGTTGATCAATATGGCTAAAACATTTCTCCAATACCGGGAGCAGGGATATTCGCTTTCTCTTTCGGAATTCTTCGAGCACTACACCAGGCAGTTGAAACAACAAAACAGGCTCTATCCATACTGTCGCTACAAAGCAAAACCTGTTTTACTTGACGAAAATGAACACTGTTTGGAAAACTACTGCAGTAAAAAACCCTATCAGGCTCCCTGTCCTTATAGTACGATAAAATTCGGCTTTCCTCCTGAAAATTAAGCAAGAAAGGATAAGCTTATGTTTCAGACTCTCAAAGCTTTTATGGATATTGCGGATAAAATAATTCCTAAAAAAACCGATCAGGAAATATTTCGCTATGTATGCGTTGATCAAGGCTTTATCCGGGCCACCGATCTGGACACGGTCATTAAAATGCCCATCAAAGATACGCGGAATTATCTGTTGCCTACCCCAATTTTAAAAAAGATTCTGGCGCTAAAACCGGACGATCTTACCATTGAACTTGGCTCTGATCATAAAATCAGTATCATTTCAAAGAACAAGAAAATTACATTTCATTCATTACCGCCGGCCGAATTTCCGGCTGATCTAAATGAAGCGTTTGACCTCGTAGCCGTTTGGCCAGCAGCCGTATTTCAGCATCTTGAACGGCTTACTTTGTTCACATCATCCGATGATACGCGTCCTGCATTGACCGGCGTGTTTGTTCAACAGGATGAAAATGTAAGCGCGGTGGCTACGGATGGTCATATTCTCCAATGGAATAAGAATTTATTCGGTGATTTAAAAATGCAGATTCTCAAACCTTTTAAAACAATCATTCCCGGAAAACCTTTAAAAGCAATTGCCAAATTCATTCATGGGCCTGTAAAAGTATATCTTGCAAAGCAATTTATTCGTTTCGTTCTTACTACGAAATTAGAGATCACGATTCGCATAATCAACCTGCCCTATGTGCATTTCGAAGCCGCATTCCCGGATTCTTTTTCCAATCACCTTACCATTAAACGGCAAGAACTATTACAGGTGATCACTGATACAAAAAAATTAGCCACATTGACCGGTGAACACATCAGGCTTTCGGGCAATAATGGTACGATGCATTTGTCTTCAAGCGATTTTGATTCGGCTACCACTTTCGAGACCAGCATTCCAATCAAAAACCAAAACGAAACACCTTACGAAGTTCGTTTTGATTTGAACCTATTTGAAAAAGTGGTTAAAGCCATTCCTGACGAGCACATTATCTGGGCTTATACAGACCAAGACAGGCCACAGGTATTTTATGGTAGTGAGCACTTAAAATGTTTATTAATGCCTTTAAGAGGAAGTAGTGACGATGCATAACGTGATTATTGATTTTCCGGAAAGGATAGAAGATAAGATGGAAGATTTTCGTCTGGAAGCCTTGGATAGTGGCCAGAATTACACCGCTGCTCGAATCAAATTAACACGTGATCCGGAAACGGATAAACCGTTACTCTTCTACTCGCAACAACTTACCCGTAATTTCAGAGATCCCGGTGATTCTTTTAGCCATCAGCATATCATTAAAGTCTTCACACCGTCCAACCTCAATGCTGTTGCCGATATCACGCTTGAAAAGAAGTTTAAAGATACCATTTTAGCATTTAAGCCTCACATTCCGGATTATTCTCCTTTGACCGATGTGCATTCACAAAACATGAATCTGTACCTGGATGAAGATACTGCGCAATTTTTAGATGATATCGGCATTAATATCGATGGATTCTCTGATGATTTTGAATCTATTGAATCGGTTGTGGCAACGCCTTTTATGGAAGAGATGGCGGGTGATGCCTCAAAATTGAAACAGGAACTAAAAGATTTACGCGGGCGACTGTTGTTGATTAAAGAGGAAATGAGTAAAGAATTTAAAGAAAGTGTTGATGTCCAGGCTATCACCGAAGATGAATTTGAAGAAATACTGT
>JAJRVU010000490.1 GCA_024277145.1 Planctomycetota bacterium | reverse complement strand
TGCCCATTGGTAAAGAGTAACCAGTCAAGTCCTTGTGTTCCAAAGAGGTTATCCAGATCACCATCATTCAGAACAGTTGTAGAATCAAGTTTGGGAAGACCTCCGAATCCATTTCTCAGATTATTAATTCGAGTGTTAGCACCTTTGTTGGATGCCCATTCCTGATGAATTGCATGAAGGTCAGTAGTTGAATTATCATAAACAGTCGATCCTCCAATCACCAGATCTCCGTCATCATTGGCCGATCCACCAGCAACCGTATTCTGGTTAAAGATGTCAGCATCTTCGCCACCGATAAGAACATCTCGACCTGAGAAGCCTCCGTCAAGGTTATCTGTTCCGTGACCACCCAGAATCAGGTCATCGCCAGCACCACCTCGAATGGTATCGTTTCCATCTCCACCAAAGATATAAGCATCCACTGTCACACTATCTGCAAGCGTGATATTGTCGTTTCCGCCATTACCATCGATAAATATAGAGCTAACATTTGAGTAATTGCCCAGGTCCTGATTATTCAATGTGACCTGCAAAGATCCGTTTTGTGTTACCTGAATATTATCATTTCCATCCTGACCAGCAATGAATAATGAGTTGCCCGGACCAAATGGATTGTCTCCCAATTGAACGCCATAATCATCGTTTTCTATGACAACGATAATAGGTTGCTCTCCATCTGCTTTGATTGCATTTGTAATGTTGCCCATTTCAACTCGAATTGTTTCGTCCAATTCAATGTTGGAATCATGGATAGCCTGTGCCTGAATTTGTCCTGTTAGCTGACCAGCCTGAATGACAATTTGCGATTCCCATGCACCGTAATCAGTTCCTTTGATTGCAGTCCCTGAGTAAATAATGTCAATATAGGTATCTGAAGAAGAAGTTCGATCCTGAGTTGCTGTGAATGTGACCACATCCCAGTATTCATTAATTTTCTGCTTGTTGCTGGTAAGAGCTACCCTTGCAATATCTTCATCAATAATATCAATTGAGACAAACTGAGTTCCATTTTCCTCACCATTTGTCACATTCAGGATATCAACCCTGATTTCTTCGGTTCCCTCAGCGAGTGTATCTGGAATCGTTTGAGCCTGGATCTGGCCAGTTAAGAAACCAGCTTTCACAACAATTTGAGATTCCCATGCACCATAATCAGTACCTTTGATTGCAGTCCCTGAATATCCAACATGAACGATAGTGTCTGTTGTAGAGACCGCACTTAATGTTGCAGTGAGTGAGACAATATCCCAGTACTCATTCAGGGATTGTTTATTTGCACTCAGGGAAACAAACACAAAGTCATCATCGATAATTTCGACATCAACGAATTGATTTCCATCTTCAATTCCATTAGTCACATTAGCGATTTCCGCCTTGATAGTTTCATTACCTTCAACATCAGTATCATGGATAGCCTGTGCCTGGATCTGGCCAGTTAAGAACCCAGCTTCAATAATAATTTGAGTCTGCCATGCACCGTAATCTATTCCTTGAGTTGCTGAACCGGAAAAATCAATGTCAATAATTGTATCCACTGTAGAAGTACGATCCAAAGTTGCTGTGAATATAACAGTGTCCCAATATTCATCAATTTGTGTTTTATCAGCACTGAGTGTAACAACCGGAGCGTCTTCATCAATTATTTTTACAGTTGCATATTGTTCATCAGTTTCAATACCGTTGATAATGTTCAATATATCAACACGGAATTCTTCATTACCTTCAATAAGTGAATCAGGAATAGTTTGTGCCTGGATTTGCCCGGTTAGCTGACCCGCTAAAATGACAATTTGCGATTCCCATGCACCATAATCAGTTCCTTTAACAGCTGAGCCGGAAAATCCAAGTTCAATAAATGTATCGAGGCTAGACAATCGATCCAACGTTACAGTGAAAGTGGCAATGTCCCAATATTCGGCAAGGGATGGTTTATCAACACTCAAGCTAACGCGTGGTGAATCATCATCTTCAATTTTAATGATAACTGCCTGGTTTCCATCTTTCTCAAGACCATTAATGACAGAATCAATTTCAACAATAACCGTTTCATGAGGTTCAGCGTCCAAGTCATGAATAGCCTGGACAAATACCTGGCCAGTCAGATTACCTGCCTGAATTACAATCTGTGAAATCCATGCACCGTAATCAATTCCCTGAGTTGCTGTTCCGTTGTAGGCAAAGTTCACCGTTACATCAGAAGTTGCAACACGCTCAAGTGTAGCAGTAATTGTTGCAATTCCCCAGTTTTCATTAATATATTCAGTGTCTGCCGTCAAAGTCACTTCTGGATTATCACTTGGGGTTTCATCATCAAGAATAGTCAGGCTTACACTGTCAAATCCGGGGAAAGGTTTTGCGCCATCCATAAACCCAAGAGAAATATTGATTGTTTCGTTACCTTCAACGCGAATATCATCCAATGAATGTATGGTCATGCTGCCAGATAATTGACCTGCAGGAATAAAGATTCGTGGTAGAAAACTGAAGTAGTTTTCAAACAAGCTGTAATCATCTCCACCTTCAGGGTCCGGAACACCACTGGCACCTGTTGCTGATCCACTGAAATTCAGATTAACAAACAAATCTGTGAAAAGTGCATATTCCAGATTCGCAGTCAGTTCAATTGTACCACCGTTTTCCGGCATGGTTGAACTATCAATTGTCAGGTATACCTGAGGAACGATAGGCTCAGGTGGGTATAAAACGATTGCTTCGGTCGTAAATGCAATTTCTGTATCGTTAATTTCATAAACTACTTCTATGAAGTAAGAAACTGCACCTGTTGCAGGAATGGATACTGTTGTGGAATAAACTCCATCTTCGTTTCCAAGGAGGTTTGTAAATGAATAAGTGGCATAACCCGGATAACCAAGTCGGAATTCTGAATTCACCAGATTAGTTGCCTGCCAGACTCTCACAGAAATAGGATCATCATTACCTTCTGAATCAGTGAATAGCGTGATTGTCTGGTAATTGTTAGAAACATTCCAGCTATATTCCGGAAGATCTGATCCTGCTTCAACTGCTGCAAAGAACTCGATCATATCCAGAACAGCTTCACTGTTTAGTCCATGACCTGCGTTCGGAACATACCGCAAGTAAGTCGGACCACCCAAATCGTTAATATAAAAACGAGATGAAGAGGGAACAAAGAACTCATCATTTGCTCCATTCACAATATATTTAGGTAAAGTTAAGCGATCACGATATTCAAATGGATCAACAATTTTAAGAAGTGCCTGACCTTCAGGTGTATCTAACCGCTGCATCACATTTTCAAGGACATAATCTTCAACCTGATCTGAATACCCCCCAGTAAGCCCCTCAGTAACACCATGTGTGAAGTGGTCTTTGTGATTGGCCATGCTTTCGTCTATGTTAAGCATGTCAATCACCATGGGGGCAATTGCTATAACACGAGAATCAACTGCTGCAGTCAGCCAGGTTGTCCAGCCTCTTTTGGATGCACCAGTCACCATGAAATTTTCAATTTCAAAAGGATTAACTGTTGCAAAATCCTGGGCGGTATCCATTGCAGCGACAGCACTTTTTACCATGGGCAGATAGACGGGCCATTTCGAGTCGCCTGTATTAAGGAACTTGTCGAAGGAATATGCAACAATCTCATCTTCAGTTCGACTGAAAGTCTCATCAGTAAACGTAAGTGGTTGACTTGGAACCATGGGGAGGTAGATAGCAATCTGACCAGTGGCCAGTGCAACCTGTGCTGCAATTTCTGGCGTTGTTGTTGGGCTACCTTGTGTATTGCTTCCACCTGCAACAATCAGGATAGCCGTGGTTGATGTAACACCATCAGGAACAACAATAGAGACCCAATGTTTCCATTCCGGTTTATCAACTTCAGCAGTGGTCAACCAGGTCTGGGAAGTCATGTTCAGAACGTAGGTTGTATATCCTACTCCGGTGATAATTTTATCAAAACTATATTCATAAGAAGGATCAAGTGCATTAACATATTCATCCAATGCAGTTGAATTACCTTCTTTGATTATAGTTGTTGCTATCGCACCCGGTAGCGCAACAGCATCTGCACCTGAAACATTGTTGATTTCAGCAATAATTGTTTCGTTATGATCGATTTCGTTGTCAAACAGACCGGTGATTTCAATGAAGCCAGAGAGTTGACCTGCAGTAATTGTAATAGCCTGAGTATCAGTGTAATCCACGCCTTCTTCTGCATCGCCCGAAATCGTTAATGTAACGACCACGTCCTCAGCGACAGCACTGGTTATTTCTGCAAAGAGGCGATTTGTTCCACCATTTTCACTGAATCCAACGTTTTCATCTTTCTCCCAACGCAGTGAAACAACGGAATTATCGGTGATTAAAGTTTGCACTGTAACGCCAGCGAGAAACTCGACGCTATTTGTTGCTGCTGTAATTTCAGCCAGGATTGTTTCATCCGGTTCTAAAAGCCCGTCCAGAATTCCTTCAACAGTAATTGTACCAGTGGTTTCGCCCGCGAGAATTGTGATTACGTTTCCATCAGGTTGTGAGTAGTCTGTTCCAATTCCAGTTTTCGTTGCAGTGCCCGAAAACTCAACTGTGATCAAGGTATCCACTACAGCAACAACCGACAGAGTTGCAGTGAGTGTACCGACTCCACCATCTTCTTCGATAGCAGCAGAATCCCAACTTAAGCTGACAAACGGTTTATCAGTAATGATTGTTGTTGCGGGTATGACCGTGCTCGTGCTGGCATTAGTAGCACTGAGTACATCCACGGTAATTGTTTCATCAGGGTCATCTTCACCATCAAGAATCCCGGTAACGTCTAAGAAAGCAGATGTTTCGGTTGCAAAAATTGTTAGCGTGTTTCCATTCGGATTCAGGTAATCGTCTCCACCCGTCGCTGTTCCACCAAAACCGAGGTTAATGACTACATCCTGATTAATGGCGCTTGATAATGTTGCAGTTAATCGGTTTGTTCCATTTTCACTGAAGCTAACCGTATCCCATGCTAGAGTGATGGAAGGATCTTCAAAAAGAAGTGTACTGACAGGAGAAGGATCAAAAATAACCGCATCAGGATCACCTGTAATGCCGACCACCCT
>JAJRVU010000489.1 GCA_024277145.1 Planctomycetota bacterium | reverse complement strand
GTTAGTAGCGTAGGAGTTGATGAAGAAACCATCAAACACTACGTATCCCATCAAGGTGATCAGGATTCAGGTCAACTGCGACTGCAGTTGTAATGGCAAAAGGACCACGGGTTTACCCGTGGGTATCTATTTCATTTATAGAAACGCTCCAGCAGGTTTATGGAATGAAGTATACCGTTATCTTTATTATTCTTTTTATAATACAAGGGGAGATATTTGCCTGCAAATATTCCGTACGGGATGTCGCATTTGTAAATCTTGATCGGCATTCTTACCAACTGTATTACGTTACCAATAAAAAACTCTCCCCTGAACAATCACAGGCCATTTCAGAACTGACCAAAAACCTGTTCAACGATTCAAATATTCAATTTCATTCAGTCTCACAGGAAGAATTTGAAGACGAAATCATCCTGGATGAAAAAGAAGAGATTCAAAATCCTCGCTTGGTGTTAATTGATCAGGAGGGCAGGCATTTCTCCGAACCAGCCAGAAGTAAGAATTCTGTTACTGAAAAAGAGTTAGTGGAATTCTTAAATTCACCCATGAGGGAACAACTGATACCTCGTTTTTTGCACGTTCATAGTGTTGTTCTACTATTGGAAGGAAAAGAAGAACAATGGAATAAACGAGCAATTGAAATCTCCAACGGTTCTATCGAAAACGTTTCTCAATCCATGAAGGAACTCCCCAAAAAAATCGCAAACCCTCCTGTTCTTTTACGTCTTTCTCAAAAAGATCAAAAAAAAGAAAAAGTGCTTTTGTGGTCTTTGGGTATTGATAAACCAATTTCTGATGAAGCTCAAATTGTGATTCTATATGGAAAAGGTCGCATGCTTGGATCAGTGTTCCAAGTTCCTGGCTTAACACAAACAGAACTGAGCCATTATTTGAATTATGTCGGGCAGGATTGTGAATGTGAACTGGATCGAACTGGCATGAAAGGGGTAATGATACCACTTAAGTGGGGTATTCAAACTCAGGCAGAAGCAAGAAAATTGCTGGGCTTTAATCCGGAAAATGATTTTATCAAGGAAGAGGTGACCCGGATTCTGGCAAGAGGTGCAAAACGTTCTGGGAAAACCATCGAGAAAAAACTATTTCAATCTGATCCATTATTAGGCTATTCAGAAATCAACATCGAAAAAAGATCTGGTTTAACACCAGATCTTTCTCCGAAAAATGAAAGTCCTGAAATCGTCAAGACAAGCAGTAAATTCGCTCATCAACGGTCTACTTCCGACGAGTTAAATCAGGATAAGCAGGGAAGCAATTGGCTCAATTCAGCCTTGTTTGTGTTCTTGCTGATGCTCGGAGTTTATCTTGCTTCCCGGTCTTCAATTTCCGAGTGATAACAAAGCATTCAACGTGTTACGTGATGATAATATTATCTTTTCAGTCGCGGAGTGAGCAATAATTGTGGCTGGGGATCAAAGACCCAATACATTGCATTCTGATTTACAGATGTTTGCTTAAAAATGTATTCTGGCTTCATTTTTTTTTGTCCTGTTTCCTTATCGACAATTTCTTTAGCCCGATACTTTTCAATGGTATTGTAAACTCCTGAATCTTTCTCAGAATCGAATGAACCTACAGTCACAATCGATTTGTATTTATCATGAAACACATACGCATCAACATTTTTTGCTCGAAGAGTTTTTGCCAGTTCCCAGGCTTTCATCCCTGCTTTATCAAGTGAATTTGACGCTTTAAACGGGTTTCTAGATTTTTTGTTTCCAACTTTTGTTTTGGATGTTCCTCGAAAAGAAGCGACGGTTACAGTGAATTTTCCACGATTTTTCAGGAGGGAATATTCTGATCCACTATTCAGTTTCAATAGTAATGGACGATCTTTTGTGATCTGAACTTCTGCAGGAGTCAGCATGGGGTTGATTGTCAGGAACGCTCTACTTAAGGGAGTTTTTCGGCCGGGTGTTCTTTTCAGAATTCCACCACTCTTTAATTTGATTACATTATTACTTCTTTTATCAACCTCTGACAAAAATTTTGGCTGATATTTTTTAATCCATTTTAAAGCTTTTTTTGCATTCTTTGATGCAGCGCCTTTATAATTTCCAGCAAGGACAGTGAAGCCTCCGTGATCTGAAGTATATTTTACTTTTTTAACTTTGGAATTCCGGCTTCTGATAGCCCCCTTTTCAACAATTTGTTCCCGCTTGTAAACATAAGCCGGGAAACCTTTTTTCCTTAATTCATACACAAGCTCATCAGCAGCTTCTCTAGGAGTCAGTCCTTCATCAGAAACATATCCATCTGGTGGAGTATGAAAACTGGCCACCATGATCATCCACGGACCATGATTTTTTGTCAGCTTGTACGTCTTTCCTTTTACCGCTTTTGTGCGGCGTGCATCAACATCGGATGCAATAGTTAGTAGAAAGCAAACAACAAGAACAATTTTTAATGAGGTAACTAAACCTGATCGCATGACAGACTCCATTCTGAATGCGGCACTCTATTTATATAAAACTCATTCGGAAAAAGAACAGAATCTATTCCTTTCAGAGTTAACAACTTATGGCAATTCTCTTTTGACGGAAACAGGCAATTCACATTAAGCAAAGAAGGCCTTTTTCCAAGAGGATCGGGATATTAGCAGGATTCCAATTATTAGTCCAGAGGCCATTTTTCACCCAGGATTTCGCGTTGAATCCGGGTTAATTCACGAATTCCCTTCTCTGCCAGATCAAGCTGTCGGTTTAATAGTTCCCGGCTGAAACTTCGTTCCTCTGCTGTCCCCTGAACTTCGACAAAGTTACCTTTTCCGGTCATTACAATATTGGAATCGACTTCCGCTTGAGAGTCTTCCGAATAATCGAGATCAAGCAATACTTCTCCGTCGCAAATCCCGACACTGATTGCTGCAATACTGTCAATTAACACGGGGCGATCAGAAGGTAAATCATCTTTGATGGTACTTAATGCATCAACCAGCGCGATAAACCCACCAGTAATACTTAAAGTTCTTGTTCCGCCATCTGCTTCCAAAACATCGCAATCAATAGTAATCGTTTTTTCTCCAAGAGCTTCAAAGTCAACAACAGAGCGTAGGCTACGACCCACCAATCTTTGGATCTCACTACTTCGACCATCAATTTTTCCACGTTCGCGCCTTTTTCGGGGTGACGTGCTGCCGGGTAACATGGAGTATTCTGCTGTCACCCATCCTGATGGATTTTCCTGATTGGCTTTCCAGGGAGGAACAAAATTCTCGACGCTTGCTGTACACAAGACTGTTGTTTTTCCTGCTTGAATATATACAGAACCAGCAGCAGAACCAGTGAAAGAACGTTTGATGGTGATTGGCCTGAGTTCATCAGGAGCCCGGTTTTCAAATCTCATTATTTTTTATTGCTTTCAAATAGCTATAAATTTTAGTAGGGAACATTCAGTTTGATAAATACAAGTCATGTTATTTATTATGATTAATTAGCCAGGTGAGAACTCCCTTTGCCAGATGCATCCGATTTTCAGCCTGCAGAAAGACATCACTTTGATCTGATTCCATCACATCATCCGTCACTTCCAGATCACGTCGCGCGGGCAGGCAATGTAAAAACCTGCAATCTGAAGGGGCTGCTTCCATCAACTTTTTATTGATTTGATAAGGGGCAAATATTTTTGCTCGTTTTTCTTTTTCTTCTTCCTGTCCCATACTTGCCCAGACATCTGTGTAAATGACGTCTGCATTTTTAACCGCTTCATTAACATCATGAGTAACGTTTAATTTTGATTTGGAGTAATGGCTTTTAAATTCTTTTAAAAACTTCGGATCAAGTTCATAGCCGATGGGAGTGCAAATTGTGACAGGCAAATCATACATCGTACAAATAATCACCAATGATGCTGCAACGTTATTTCCATCGCCGATATAAACCAGATGCTGGTTTTTCAAAGGGCCAAATAATTCAATCATCGTGAACAAGTCAGTCAAAGCCTGGCAAGGATGTTTATCATCAGAAAGGCCATTAATAACCGGGCTGGTGGAGTACTTTGCAAAATTCTCGATCAGTTCATGAGAGAATGTCCTGATGACAATTGCATCGGAATAAGAACTCAGAACCCGGGAAACATCCGGTAGCGATTCTCTTCCCTGCAAACCAGCTTCAGCACTGGTCATGAAGGCACTGAAGCCCCCCAACTGAACCATGGAAGCTTCAAAACTGGTTCGTGTCCGTAACGAAGGTTTGTCGAATATCTGGGTGAGAAGCCGGTTTTGTAAATGCGAAGGACGTTCACCTTTCTGGTGAAGTTTTTTAATGTCAAATGCAATTTTTAATATTTCATCAACATCGTTTTTTGTTAAATCAAATAAAGAAATTAAATGTTTCATGGGCACACCAGAGCGTTATCTATCTAAATACGGGTAATTGAATTGTTTAAGCAGAAAAGAATGATTGTTATTAAATTTCTTCAGCCATTTCATGTAAAACTTCTGCAATGATTGAACAACCTTTTTCCACGTCTTCCTCTTTAATATTCAAAGCAGGAAGCAGACGCAAAACGGTATCATGGGTTGCATTCACAAGCAGTCCCCGCTCCATACATTTCCCGACTGCCGGAAGAGAAGGAATGGATAAGTCGATTCCAATCATCATTCCTTTAATGCGAATTTCTTGAATAATGGGTAGTTCCTGCTGCAACGTATTGAAGAATGTTTCAAACTGTGCAGAGCGTTGCAGGCAGTTATCAAGAAGATTTTCTTCTTCAATCATCTTTCCTGTCGCCAGCCCTGCAGCCATCGCCAGTGGATTTCCTCCGAAAGTACTTGCATGCATTCCGGGTCGCAAACTGGGAGCAACTTCTTCTTTTGCCATGATTGCGCCACAGGCAACGCCCCCTGCCAATCCTTTTGCAAGAGTCATGATATCAGGTTGAACATCCCACTGCTGGTAGCCAAACCATGTGCCGGTTCTTCCCATTCCGGTTTGAACTTCATCAAAAATAAGCAGGCAACCATTCTCATCTGCAAGATCTCTTAAGCCTTGAAGAAAACCGTCATCCGGGATGTTGACTCCCCCTTCACCTTGAATTGGTTCAATCAAAATTGCAGCGGTCTCTTCATCCAGAAGTTCCTCAACAGCGTTTAAATCATTGAAAGGAGCATAACGAAATCCTGCAATTAAAGGCCCAACCCCTTCCTGGTATTTCGGCTGTGCAGTTGCAGTGAGGGCAGCGTAAGTTCGTCCATGAAAACTGTTTTCAAATGTGATGATTTTATGTCGTTTTTCTTCGGTGTGAAGTCTTGCCAGCTTGATGGCTCCTTCAATGGATTCTGCACCGCTATTACAAAAGAATGCTTTTCCAAAACCATGCAAAGAAAGAAATTTAGCAAAAAGCCCCTGCGGTTCGGTGTACCAAGTATTGGGAATATGAATCAGTTTTGCTGCCTGTTCCTGGATCGCTTTCACCAATGGAGCAGGAGAATACCCGATAATATTACATCCCCAGCCGGGAAAAAGGTCAAGGTATTGACGACCTTCTGCATCCCAGACATAAGAGCCTTCTCCCTTAACCAGACTTATCGGATACCGACCATAATTCGGAATCACAAATTCATCAAAGACACCAATTATCTGCTCACTGCTATAATCTGTCATCGTATCCACATCATTCCTTTGTATTGTCATTTACTGCATTGTCTTTTACTATCTGGAAACCTGAAATGTTCTGTTTGTACCTGATTACTAAAAATAATAAGAGAGGAAAATAGAAATTCAGGTTCATCTGTTCTTAATGTTTAAGAACAATTTCTGTTCCAACCCCTTTGTCTGAATAAATTTCGAGCAAAATGGAATGGGGCATCATTGCGTCAACGATATGCACTTTTCCCACACCTGCCCGTAATGCTTCCAAAGAGGCATCAACTTTAGGAACCATGCCGGCTGCAATTGTTCCATCTTCAATCATTTCCTTACATTGACTTGCATCCAGATGAGAAATCAAAGATTCAGGATCATCTTTATCTGAACAGATTCCGGGAACATCACTTAAGAAAACCAGTTTTTCTGCTTTGAGCAATCGTGCCACTGCAGCAGCAGCCGTGTCTGCGTTCACATTCAGCTTTTGTCCATCCTTGTCCAACGCAACCGAAGGAATAACAGGAATCTCCCCTGCTTTACACGTTTTTTCAATTAGTGACTGATTGATATCGACAATCTGCCCGACAAACCCGAGATCAATCTTTTCATCATTATTGTCTGTCATGATAATCTTTTCACCAATCAGGCAATTCTCTGTAAGGTAATGTAGTCCGCGGGCGTTTCCCTGTTGATGTTCAATTTCTTTGACAAGTGTCGGATTGATCTTACCAGCAAGCATCTGAGTAGCAATATCCAATGTTGCTTCATCTGTGTAACGTCGTCCCTGAACAAAACGGGGTTCAATTCCAGCATCAGCCATTGCCTGGCTTATCGCTTTTCCACCACCATGAACAAGAATCGGCTTCATTCCGACAGTGGACATGAAAATCACATCCGTCAGAAAGCTTTTGATAGCCTCTTCATTTTCAAGCGTGCTGCCTCCGAGTTTGATCACGACATACCTGTTTTGGAATTGGCGAATCCAACCCAATGCCTCAATCAAGACGGCTGCTTTTCGAATCGCATTATCTACCACAAAAAAACTCTCTGTTACGAACGATCAAGAAAGACCATTTATACTTTCGCAACACCACCATTGCTGAACGAAAAGAAAAATGGAAAACCTACCATTTTAAGTGTTTCTATGATGCTGTCAATTCTGTGACCAACTCTTCTAGAAGCAATGATTCTCCAATATCTTTAATGAGAAAAACGCCATAACATTAATGTGTTATATGAGTTATGGTGTTTTAGGGTTTTAGTGATAGAGGAGAATACTCCATAATTGCCCCGGGGACCACTAAAATTCTGGTGATAAATCAGTTCCTGTGGGATTGATGACAACGATTACACGACTTTTTAAGAGAGAGAAGATTCTCGTGAGATAGGTTCAGGTTGCCAGATTTGAGAGATTGATTCAGTTTTCGGGCCAATTTTTCAGACTCAATTAACATCTGCTGAAAACCGGTTTTATCATCGCCGGTTTCGATATCACCGGTTTTGACTTTAGAAGCCAAATTTCTATTAGACTCTCTGAAATCTTCTGCAAGTAATATCGATAGTTCAATAACAGATTGAGTATCTTTGGATGATACTGATTTTAAATGAATATCTGCTGGCTTCTTTTTTTTCAACCGCTTCTTTTGTTTCAACCACTGTTGAATTCCATTAAATCGTTCATCCATCTCTACCATAACGGTCGTCAAAGAATTGACTTCTGATACTTCATGAAGTTCAGGAAGAACCTGATTACTGTTGGGCAATTGATAGTTTTTAACATCACTCCATAGGCCTTTGTAATCCTGATTGGTTCCTGCCTTCACCAAAATTTTGACTGCATTTATATTTGAAATATGATGCAAAGCAATACAGGCAATTGCAGCAGCAGCGGGACCGCGATGTTTTCCATGATGACAATGAAAGTAAAAAGGCTGCGGATATTCTTTTACAACACGGACAAACGCAGAAGATTCATTCTCATGAACACCATCATAACCTATAGGAATATGCACATATTTCATTCCCAGTTTTTTAGCCAATTCCACTTGAGGTCGATTTCCATCCACACTGATGATTGTTTTAATACCGAGGTGAGCGAGAGATTTAAAAGCTTCTTCGTCTTCAGGAGTGCCCCCCGAATAAAGTAAAGTGCTGATTTTCAAGAAGTTATCAATTCCGGGAAGTGTCTGTTTTTTTAGAATCAGGATTTCTTTGTCTGCACTTTTATCCGGCTGGTTCTCAACCTGGTTCGGAAGAACGGAATCCTCAAAAGAAAAAACAGCAGGACTTAACAGATAGAGCAAAATTATCCCGGAGAATAATAGAACTTGAAGATGGCCTTTGTGCAGCATGAAGGTTTCCAGTTGAAGATATGTGAGGATTCACGAATCATCCATTCTGACGGATTTTACCGGATTGTTCAAACGAATTCCGAGAATCATCGGGAATTCATGCAACTGAAATCAAAAACTGTAATAAAGACGCTTTCTGTTACATCGCTCCACTACCGGAGAAAATGACGCCAATGGTCCTGACCAAAATTTTCAGATCATTCCAGACACTGCAATTTTGAAGGTAGAGCAAATCGTAAGCGACTTTTCGACGAAAACTTTCAATATTGTTATCATACCCGTTCACAATTTGGGCAACGCCGGTCAATCCCGGTTTCAATCCCAATCGTTGAAGGTAGTCAGGAATTTCATCAGAAAGTTCTTTGATAAATTCAGGTCGTTCCGGTCGGGGACCAACAAGAGACATTTCCCCTATAAGTACGTTCCATAATTGGGGAAGTTCATCCAACCGTGTTTTTCGCATGAACCGTCCTAACGGAGTGATACGAGGATCTTGCTTTTGTGCAAACTGGGCCCCATTCTTTTCTGCATCAACAGACATCGTCCTGAATTTGTAAAGAGTAAAAGGTTTCCCATAATTTTGATGATTTCTTCTTTCGTTAAGGTAATCACGTCTTTCAATTCCATTGGGAGGGAACGATTTATCCCTGGGAGTTTTTCTACGGCCATTATTTCCCAGCTCTTCCCGAAGATTCAGCCCGACACGCACCTGTTTAAAAACAGCTTTTCCGGGAGAAGTAATCCGTACGAGAACCATTAACAGGACAAACAGAGGTGCCAGAATCACAAGCATGATTGCTGATACAATAATATCAATTGCTCTTTTTACGAATTTCATTGAGAAGGAAAGGGAATGGATATTTTGACGAGGCGCTTCCAACTGCAGACTGGTTAACCACCAGGGAGAAGGAAGTTCAGTATCAATTGCATATGTCTCAACCAGATCAGCTAGTTGAAATTCTTCTTCAAACAAATTTTCAGAAATGATTGTTGCCATGAGTCAACCTTACCGTTTTCAAAGTGAGAGCATCTTTGTCGTATTTTAGACAACTTATAGTATTAGCCCGATTTGAATAAAGCCTTTTAATAAGCCTTTATTCCAGTTAACCAAAAGATACATTACATTTACAAAGGAGAAAATTGTTTCGGTAAAACAACATGCAAAAGCTTGCTGGTGATTTCTGGATTTAACAGTAATAACGATTATTACGACTTTTTCTTCTTGAAACTGTCCTGTGAATTCGTAACACTACCACTTTGACGACCGTTAATTGTCCCTTAGCCCATATTCAACTGCATGCCAACGAGCGTACCTTTTGGAAATTGACACTGGACATTTAAAGCTCGAAAGAGCACTACTGGAAGTTCGTGATTTATCAGGTCATGACAACTATTACTTCGTATTGCAACACTGGTTGATACTAATCTCCTAACACGACACTGGCAGGCACCGATTCTGCCAACAGGAATGACTCGCAAAAAAACAAGAAATCAATCGAAGCTCAGACGTCAAATCATTTGTGAAGCTGCCCGGATGATGTATTTCCGACAGGAATCGGAATATTATCGGGCCAAAATGAAGGCAGCCAGAAAAATCTGCCAGGGATGGGTCAAACCTTCTGACTTACCAGGCAATGCAGAAATCAGGCATGAAATCCAACGCTTTGCTTCGCTTTATGAAGGAGAATCGCGTTTCAATAAATTGAAAGAAATGCGACTGGAATCTCTCCGGCTAATGCGATTATTCCAGCAATATAAACCGAAGTTAATCGGAAGCACCCTGACAGGTCACGTTCGAAGAGGATCTGATATCGATTTGCATCTTTTTCCGAACAGTCTTGAGGCAGTGACATCCATCCTGGATTATGAAGGAATTGTTTATGATGTGGAACATAAGCATGTCAGAAAAAATGGGGAGCAAAGACTCTTCACCCATATTCATCTTAAAGATCGTTTTCCTGTAGAATTAACGATCTATTCGCCGGACAAATCAAGCTACGTCTTCAAAAGTTCCATCACGGGAAAAGCAATGGAACGTGCTTCCATCCCGGAACTGGAAAAACTATTACGGGACGAGTATCCCGAATTGTCTCTTGAAAATGAAATCATTCGGTGTGAAGAATCCCTGGATCCTTTTCAGGTTTATGAATCCCTTTTACTTCCATTGGGGCAGGTTAAACAAAGTAGAAAATATCACCCGGAAGGTGATGTCCTT
>JAJRVU010000488.1 GCA_024277145.1 Planctomycetota bacterium | reverse complement strand
TGAGACATAATTCCGACAAAATCAGGATGCTTTCCATTTGATTTTGGTGCAATTCGTTTTTTCAGTCCTTCGCTGAACAAACCAAAATAGTCTGCACTGATTGGTTTATCCCCGAAATAATGCATTGAAAAGTTTGCAAGAACTGCAATCGGTCGTCCATTTATTGACTTGATAGAAATCATGGAAAGTTCCGGGTCTTCCGGTCCTGATTCCCCTGTTACATTTTTCCAGTTGGCGCCTGCATGCATCTGGGCACGCATGGTCTTGTTGCCGAAAGGGTCGGCCCCAATTTTTCCCGGTTCGTTAATCCATCGTCTTAAAGCGGTGAACTCATGGGCATTTATGGAACCCCAACCAACTTGAGCAGGTTCCAGATTCTTATTCGCTTGCACAATTGCTTCTGCAATTTTAATTCTCAGAAATGTCTGATATTCCGGGCTACACGTTGTTCCTAAACAGGACATCGAAGCAGGGGCGGAGTGTGTATGTGTTGCAGATATCAGAATCCTGTTCGGCTTAATATCGATTTTTGTCGCTGCAAGAGCCTTCGCGTCATCAGTAAGAATTCGGGGAATCATGCAACTGTCAACAATCACAATTGCAATTTTTTCTTTTCCATCATCCAGAACAATCGCTCGCGCGTTTACCGGAGTGACAATTTTCTTGCCGAGTCGGGCTGTCATTCCACCGTTGATGATTGCAGGTAGTTTATTCGGCGTGACATTCACCACTGCTGCACCAGCCTGGAATTCTCCATACGTTTCAGCAGTAAATAATAATGTTATACAGCAAGAGCAAACAAACAGGATCAATTTATTCATTAGATTCGCTTTCTAAAAAGCTAATTGGATAATGCAAAATTCAAGGAAGCATGACCCGACCGCCACTGGCGACGAGTGTTTGTCCCATCATAAATTTGGATTTTTCTGAGAGTAAAAATTGCACAACTTCTGAAATATCGTCAGGCTGCCCAATTCGTTTCATGGGTGTTTCGTTATTAATTCGGTCAAGTGTTTCCTGGTCAACATCGTCAATAATTTCAGTTTTAACCAAGCCGGGAGCAACGCCATTCATTCGGATATTGTGCTCAATCAACGCAGCAGAAGCGCTTTGAGTAAATGCAATAATCCCTGCCTTACTGGCAGCATATGCAATTCCATATGGACGAGAACGAAGTGCAGAAATGGAAGACATGTTCACAATTCGGCCATATTTCTGCTTGATCATTTGATCTTTAACAGCCCATGTAACAATAAAAGTTCCTGTTAAATTGACATCTACGGTTCTTTTCCAATGGTCTAAAGTTGTTGTTTCAGGTGTCACATATTCAAAAATTCCCGCATTGTTGACTAGCATTTCAACAGGACCGAGTTCATTTTCAATTTTACGAACCATCGCCTGAACAGATTCTTCTGAAGTCACATTAGCCTGAACTGTGATTGCTTTTGCACCTGTTGCTTCTACAGCTTTCGCCGTTTCAAGTGCATCTTCCGAACGTGAGTTGTAGTTGATGGCAATATTTGCACCTGCTTTTGCCAGGTTGATACAACATTCACGTCCGATGCCACGGGAGCCCCCCGTGACTAAGACTGTTCGATTAATAAAATCCGGATCACTCATGAAAACTCATTCTTAACAAAAATAGGATTGTTTACGGAAGAAGCAAAAACTCAAATGAGTCAGTCGTCTAAACTGATGAATCGAATACAACAGGAAGAAGGCACTTTAATTTCATGGCCCGTTGCTTTCAGTTTTCCAGTTTCCTGATCAATTCGAAAAATAACAATGTTGTCAGATTTCATGTTCGCAGCTAGAAGAAAGTTTCCGCTTGGATCCAGATTGAAATTTCGTGGGATCTTTCCCTGAGTTGGTTCATGCCCGATAGCTGTCAGTTTTCCGGTTTCCTGATCAATTGTGAACATGGCAATACTGTCGTGCCCACGATTGGAAACATAAAGGAATCTTCCATTAGGATGAACGCGAATTTCTGCAGTGCTGTAACTGTCTTTAACTGCCTCCGGCAAGGTTGATATCGTTTGAAATTCTTCCAGTGAGCCTTTTTCGGAATTGTAATTGAACCCAGTCACCGTACATGTGATTTCATTATTAGTGTAGGCAAGTTTGTTGTTTGGGTGGAAAACAAAATGCCGAGGGCCACCACCTGCTGGAACGGAAACAGATGCAGGGTTGTTCGGGGTTAATTTTCCTTTTTGGGAATCCAGTTTGTAAATCATGATTTTATCGAGACCCAAATCTGCAGCGACCGCATAATTATTGTTCAGATCGACATTAATGGAATGGGCATGTGGTCCTTTTTGTCTTCTAGGATTCACGCTGGAACCAGTATGTTGAATAAAAGACGAATGTTCTCTTAACGAACCATCTTCATTGATGGGAATGCAAACCACGCTTCCGCTTCCGTAATTCGCAGCAAGAACATTTTTACCAGAAGAATCGACAACTAAATGACAAGGACCATTTCCAATAACCGATTTTTGATTAATCAGTTTGAGTTCACCATTATCGTAATCAATGGAATAAGAATTCACGGCACCTTTTTTCTTGCCAGCGTCATCTTTCATCACGCCGATTGAATAAAGATGTTTTTGATTCGGGTGGATCGCCAGAAAGGAAGGATTTTCAACTTTTACAGCCAGTTTTGTTTTGGAAAGTCTTCCTGTTTCGGGGTCCATTATCGCTACATAAATCCCATCACTATCACCACTTGTGTAAGTTCCAAAATATACAATTGTGTTGTCACCCGCATTTGATACGTTCAGGGAGATGATGAGAATCGCAAATGAGAGGAAAAACTTGACTATATTATTACTGAATTTCATATTGAGGGACTCCGGCATGAATTAAGGTAAAGGAATATTTTTTTATTTTATTTTTTTATTGAACTAAGAAATCCTACGAGATCACGTAGTTCACGATCTGTCATCAAATGAGCAAGTCCGTTCGGCATGAATGATTGGTCCAGATCTTTAATCATTTCAATCTCTGACCGATCAAAAACTCTTTTCTGACCTTGATTGTCTCGAATCGCTTCTTTGGTATATGACTGTAATCGAATTCCGGTGAAAGATCGACCATCAACAAGAAGAATTGTACTCGGTCGAAATTCCGGTGCCATTTCCCGGCTTGGTTGAAGAATTGATTCCAGTAACCATTTTCTATCATTCCTTGTGCTGACGGAACTTAAGTCAGGCCCGACAGTATTACCACGACCTTGAAACCGGTGACAGACCGAGCAGGATGCAACTTTTGAATGATGAAACAGGCGACGTCCGACATTGATATTGGCCGTTCCGGGAATGGATTTAAGTCTTTTATCCCACTCGGAAATATTTTCAAAAACAGGACGATCTTTTGACAGAAATTCAGGGTTAAGCAACGCCCTGGCTATATCTGCTGATTCGGGATACCGATTGATAACAAGTTTGATTTGTTCCATCTGAACCGGTGATAATTTTGTCTGGCGCAATGATCGTAATGCTTCTTCACGAATTTCCTGTTCTTTATCTAAAGATAAATCAAGAAGCATATCGACATGATCGAAAGAAAGTGCAGCCAATCCAGCGATCGCTTCTGCGCGAATTTGAACGGAATGATTTTTATTAACTGCTTTCGATTTCAGGAGTTTTTCGCCCAGTTTTGGATTTCTTGATAATGTGCGGACAGCTTCCAGTGTGAGTTCAGGGTCTCCGACTGCAATTAACTCTTTGATCAGTTTGATTGATAAACCTTTAGGGAAACTGGTTTTTGAAATATTATTATCGGTTGCCATTTTTCTGCGTGCAGGAAGCAAACGAAGTGCAAATGTTCGGATTCGAGGAGAACTGGATGAATCCTGAACACGCTTAAGTAGCATTTCTTCGTTACGAATTCCCGCTTCCGGTTTTCCGTTAATCATATTCCATGTTGCAATGGCTGCTTCAAATATTATGTATTCCAGATCGGACTGTTCAAGAATCTTTTCAATTACCGGTAAATATTCTTTTAACTGTGAATCTGAAATCCATCGAAGAGTTTCAAATTGAATTTCAATATTCTTGTCTGCCAGGAAATATTTAATCCATTGGTCTATATTGATGGTGCTCTTATTTGAAATCGAGGCTTTTTTTAAAGCAAGTAACATCTGAATCCGTTTTTGAACCGATTGTTTTTCAATATCAGGACTATTCCACTTTGAAGCCTGATAAGAAAGAGACAATAAAGCTGCCTGTGCAAGGTAGGGGTCTTTATTAAGAGAATAATCCAGAACTTCTTCCACTGAATAAGAATGATTTCCAGAGCGGAGTTGATCTGCTAAAAGAGCTTTTTTCGACTTGGGTTGTAATTCAATTGGTCCAATCCAGTCAGCTTCATCTGTATTGATTTCCAGTTTCCAGAGACGACCATATCCATGCACGTTGTATCTACCATCAACCCAGTCTGAGATATACCAGGATTTGATGTTCTTTCTTTTTTCATGAGAGTTGGCAGCAATGCAAGTTGGTCGAAAATATCGGCTTCCTTTAATTAAGTGAATTGGTCTGGCAGAGTATCCTGCACCTTTTGAGGTTAAGTGATAGAAACAGATATGGTGATCTCCCCAGGAAGGGGAGAGTAGCCCTTGTCTGAAAGAAACAATTCCGCAGGGTGCTTCACCGACGGGATGAACCATAGGCAATGTTCCACGCAGTTCTCCATTCCAGCAGACAAATGGATGATGAGATTCGCTACCATAAATTCGCTGGAAACCGTAATCCCCTCCTTGAACTATTTGAAGAAGTCTGCAGGGCGGGCGTTCTCCCGGATCATTATCGACAGCAAATAATTCGCCATTCTTCCTGACACAAATTCCGAACGGATTCCATAATCCTCTTGCAATGCGTTTTAGGCCAGTCCCATTTGCTTTAATTCGAAATACGCCACCTTCGCTACTCCCTGTAAATATTGTTTTATCTGTTCCAGTGAGAGTCCAGGGTTTTGAAAAGTTTTCTCCGAGACAAAAAAGGATGTCTCCATTGAGATCCCACGCCAAGCCTGCAAGTCCATTGTGAGGATAGTTTGCTTCTGTTTTTAAAACAGCCAGATTTTCTACAAGGTCTGCCTTGCCATCTTGATTGCTGTCTTTAATTCGTAAAATCCGACTTCGTTCTGCAAGGTAAACCCAACCATCTTTTCCCAATTCCAGATCCATCGTATGATAAGTAGCATTATAGAAAACTGTTCTTGTACCTTTATCAAGAATCAGGATTTCATCGAATTTGGGTCCCTTATAATCATCAGGGGGAAAATGAGTGTGGCTGGAAATAACCCAAACACGCCCTTGTTCATCAACATCAACGCCTGTCGGGGTAACAATATCAGGATGTTCTGCAACAAGCGATAAGTGAACTCCTTTTTGTAGTGTTTGAATTTTGGGTTCACGATCATCAGCCATTAAGGAACAACTGGAAACGAAAAGGTTAAAGATCAGGATTTTTTTAAGATTATTAATCATGTTGTTATTCTTGTTCTTTTTGAAACTGCTTCTGAGATTACCGAATTATTTTTGCAGGGACTCCAACATAAAGCCCGGATTCCGTAATCGATTTTGTGACGACTGCACCTGCACCTGTCTGAACCTGATCATTAATTTTGATTTTATCTACAACTGTTGTTCCTGCTCCAAGAAAACAGTTTGATCCGACAGAAATAAAACCAGTCAGATTTACTCCAGGTCCTAGAAAACAGTTATTTCCAACTGTTGTATCGTGAGCAATAGAAACGGAAGTATTAAGAAGAGTATTTTCCCCGATGGAAACGCCTGCATCAAGTGTGCAGCCCGGTAATAGGAAGCAGCCGGAAGAAATTTGTACAGAAGGGTCA
>JAJRVU010000029.1 GCA_024277145.1 Planctomycetota bacterium | reverse complement strand
CAAAGCAAAAGAATCCGGGCTTGCCTGTGGAACCATGATGAATTGCGGTCATGTGGGGCGGTTGGGCGAATGGACAGAAAAGATTGCGGATCTAGGATTCGCAGCGTTCATGTCTGCAAATGATAACGGAGTCCTTCAATGTGTTTCTCCTCCCGGCGGGAAAAGTCCGAGAATCAGCACCAATCCCATAGCAATTGGAATTCCTTCGACAGATCAATCCGTTGTGTTGGATATTTCGACTTCGGTTGTTGCCAATGGAAAAGTTCGCGTTAAGCACGTTGCAGGGGAACCTTGCCCGGAAGGTTGGCTGCTCGATTCAGATGGAAATCCCACAACCGATCCATCTGTTCGGTTTACTGATCCAAAAGGAACGATCCTTCCATTTGGTGGGGATTTTTCATTCAAAGGGTTTGGTCTCGGTTTTCTGTTTGATATTTTGACGGGAGGTTTATCGGGGGGATCTTGCCCACCTGCACCTGAAGAAGCTGCACTGACAAATAACATCATGCTTTTGATTTGGAACCCTGAGCTCTTTGCAGGACAGAAACATTTTCTTTCTGAAGCGGACAAACTGATTGAATACATTCGGTCTACTCCCCGGAAAGAAGGGATTGATGTTATTCAATTGCCGGGCGACCGAAGTTCTGCCACTTTGAAAAAGCGAAAGGAAGAAGGAATTCCATTAGATGAAGGAACCTGGAGCCGACTCTGTCACGTTGCAGATAAATTGAACGTGACTGTTCCTGAATGATTAAACTGTAACTCAATCAGGAAGATTTGGTGGCAAGAAAGAACGCACGTTTATCATTTTCTTCAAAGGTTCGCAATTTTTTATTGTCATCAACAGCGTAAACATGAATGTTAGTGAACCGTGCTGATTTCAATAAGCGGGTTATCACTGAGTCATCATAACACTTCTGAAGCAATTGAAAATCTTTCCGCGTCCATGTTTCATTTGCCTTGCTCATTAATGTGGCATTAAATTCTGCAATTTGGTCTTCTTTTCGAAAACAGGTTTGAATTGCACAAACGTGATCATCTTCGACGACATTCAAAGGGCCATTCCAATTCTGGATAAATCCATTCTCCATATTCAGATCAAACAAAAAATGCCCACCCGGTTTTAATGCGCGATTGACATTCTGAAAAACGAGAAGTAAGTCTGCTTCATTCATCATATGATTCAAGCTGTCATACGTGGAAACAACAAGATCAAAAGTTGAAGAGAGGTTAAAATCTCTTGCATCATGAAGAAGGAATTTAGAACTCGGCGAATTCTTTTTTGCGAACGAGAGCATTTCAGAAGAACAGTCAATCCCGGTTACGGGGTGCCCTTTTTCTTCAAGCAAGGAAGCCAGTTGTCCTGTACCGCAGCAGAGATCAAGAACAGTTGCCCCTTCGGCAATTTGATCACCAGCAAGGTTGATTAAAATTCCCAGAAACCGTTCTGCGGAATTCCCCCAATGCTTGTTATACAATGCTGCAAACGGGTTGTAATCAGCTTGGCTATTGGAACTCATGTTGTTGGAATTCAAAACGCATCCTTCACAGCAACAAAAAGTTTAACCCTTCTGGTCCTGTAACTCTTTTGCTTCGCCCGGTTCAACATAGTCACTATGGCAGGAAGCTTTATCGCTTTCTTCTGTCATTGTCTGTTTGGTTTTGCTGGCGAGTTTGTGGATTTCATCTGGCGAAAGGACTCCTCGTTTTTCCAGAATCTCTTTCTGCTCATCCGTTAAAGCATCAGAGACTTTTGCTTTGTCCCACTGGTAATCTGCATCTTTCCCAGACGAAAATTCCATGATCTCCTTGGAAATCCGAACGCTGCACCAATCATGTCCGCACATGGCACAGAAATCTGTATCCACATCAAGGTCTTCATCATGATAAGCTCTTGCAGTGGCTGGATCAAAACTAAGATCAAAATGTTTTTGCCAGTTGAGAGCAGCTCTGGCTTTGGTCAGCTCATCATCCCGATCACGTGTGCCGGGAATACCTAAAGCAATGTCCGCTGAATGGGCTGCAATTTTGTAAGCAACGCAACCTTGTTTCACGTCATCTTTTTTAGGCAAGCCGAGGTGTTCCTTCGGAGTGACGTAGCAAAGCATGCTGGCACCATGATAGGCAGCAGCAGTTGCTCCGATGCAACTTGTAATGTGATCGTATCCGGGGAAAATATCCGTAATCAGCGGTCCAAGCACATAAAAAGGTGCACCGTGGCAAAGGGTTCGCTGAACTTTCATGTTGTATTCCACCTGATCAAATGGAACATGTCCCGGCCCTTCAATAATAACCTGAACCCCTTTTCTCCAGGCGCGTTCTGTCAGTTCGCCAAGAACCTGTAACTCAGCAAGCTGAGCCTGATCGGTTGCATCTGCTAATCCACCGGGACGAAGACCGTCACCAATAGAAAATGTGACATCATATTTCACCATAACATCGCAGATTTCTTCCCAGGCATCATACATGGGATTTTGTTTGTTATGCACCAGCATCCATTTAGCGAGCAAAGAACCACCCCGGCTGACAATGCCGATGATTCGTTTTCTGACAAATTCGATATGCTCCTTAAGAACACCTGCATGAAGCGTGAAGTAATCAACCCCCTGCTTCGCTTGATGATTGAGGGTTTCCAGAATCATTTCTTTATTCAAGTCTTCAATTTTTCGACCAATGATCATGGAATAAATTGGAACCGTGCCGATGGGAACTTTACTGTTTTTCAGGATTGCAATTCTGCATTCATCCAGATCACCGCCGGTGGAAAGATCCATCACGGTATCCGCTTCCCAACGTTCTGCCCATTTCAGTTTTTCGACTTCTTCATCAGTGCCGGAAGAAACGGGAGAGGCTCCCATGTTTGCATTGATTTTAGTTTTGGAAGCACGACCAATACACATGGGGTCAAGCTGATATTCCAAGTGAACTTTATTCGCAGGAATGACCATTCGTCCAGAAGCGACTTCATCACGAATTTGTTCAGCAGTCAGGTGGGTTTCCTTTTCTGAAATCCGTTTCATTTCAGGAGTCACAATTCCCATCCGGGCAGATTCCAATTGAGTCGAAGGCGTAAAACCCTCGGGTTGTTCCCAGGCTTCTGCTTTTTCGTAATCAGTTTCAAATCCGGACTTCACCTTCCAGTCATAAGGCATGAAATCCCAGGCGGTTTTGTCTGAAGGGGCTGGCATGCCGGGGGTGTCCGGGGAACTGTATGTCATTCGTCCCGCAACCCCTGGTTCAATAACAGGTGGCAACGCAAAACTTCCCGGATTGGTTCCCGTATTCTGAGAGGAAGGATTATTCCCTAGTGGTGGCAACTGATACTTTTTAGAAGAATCACGATTATCATTAATCATATCTGGCATCCTTTCGATGCAACGGTCCGTTTATCTGAAATTAGCAGACTTGAGATATTCTCGTATTGAGTCTATAGTCCTGCTTGGTCAGTGTTATAATTCAGGGGATTTAATCTGGGGAAACCCTCCTGTTTGTCCATCGTATCCAACCGCGACAAAAAAGCAAATTAACTCTTCCGGTCTTCACAGACTGTTTTTCAATATATAATTATTTTATCATAGAACCACTCTGATTTGTTTATAAGGAATCATTTCAGATAAATTAGTCCAAATTGAATCAGATCAATTGATCTTCAACACAGGAATCAAAAGGAACGGTAATGAGCTATCAAGTATACGGAGTGGGAAATGCTTTGGTTGACATCCAGGCACAGGTTACAGATGAAACGCTGGAAAAACTGGATTTTGCCAAAGGAATCATGACACTAGTCGATGGGGAAACCCAGAACAAGGTTCTTTCTCAACTAGATGGAATTCCGATTAATCAAAGTGCAGGGGGATCTGCTGCAAATACCATCATTGGCGTTGCTGACTTTGGTGGAACAGCTGCTTATGCCGGGAAAGTGGGAAATGATATCCTGGGAGATTTCTGCTTGTCTGATATGCGAGAAATCGGAGTGACCATTGAAGTTCCCCAGGCAAAAGATGCAACCGGAACTTGTGTGGTGCTGATTACCGAAGATGCACAGCGAACGATGCTGACCAATCTGGGAGTCTCCTGTACATTAGGTCCGGATGACATTGATGAAAACGAAATCAAAAAAGCAGACTATGTTTATGTAGAAGGTTACTTGTTTACCGGAGAGTCAACCAAAGCTGCAGCCATGAAAGCAATAGAACTTGCCAAAGCCAATGGCATCAAGGTGGCGTTCACGGTTTCTGATCCGTTTTTAATTAATGATCATCGTGACACATTCTGGGAACTGATTAAAGGTCCGGTTGACTTATTGT
Organism: Planctomycetota bacterium; assembly: GCA_024277145.1. Classification (GTDB taxonomy): domain Bacteria; phylum Planctomycetota; class Planctomycetia; order Planctomycetales; family Planctomycetaceae; genus JAJRVU01. The sequence continues at coordinate 19,367 of JAJRVU010000029.1, read as the reverse complement.
TCTGTAATCTGGAAGAAGCCCAGAGCCTGACAGAATTGGAAGATTCAATTGAATGTGCAAATGAAATTCATAAACACGCCAAGAACGTTGCAATGACGATGGGCGAACTCGGTTCCATTATCATGCATGATGGTGAAGCCATTCCAATTGAAGGTGTTCCCGTGAAAGCAATTGACACAACCGGTGCAGGAGACATGTACGCAGCGGGTGTACTTTATGGAATAACATCAGGAATGACATGGAAACAGGCAGGACACCTGGGATCTCATGCTGCATCCAGCATTGTGGAACAATTGGGAGCACGAATGAATCGTAAATTCACCCCGGAAGAAATTGAAGAACTGAAGAACAATCACTAAATAGCGGATTCGCTTCTCTCTTTTGAACCACAGATTCACACAAAGGGGCGCAGATTATTAATTTATTTTGTCACGTCAGGCTGTAGCCTGACGAATGGCTAATAACAACACGGTTCATTTTTTATGTTTAATATCAATCCTGATCCTGTTTCTTTCGAAGAACCTGAACTTCAATCGAATTACGATGTCATCGTGATAGGGGCTGGTCCTTCCGGGTGCACAACTGCAGCTTTGATTGCAGAAAAAGGGTTCAAGGTACTGATCCTCGAACGAGATTCGTTCCCTCGGTTTCATGTGGGGGAGTCCCTCGTGCCGGAAACATACTGGACGTTAAAACGCCTCGGATTGATTGAACAACTTGAAAAAACGGCCTTCCCTAAAAAATTCAGCGTTCAGTTTGTGACAGAATCTGGAAAAGAATCGACTCCCTTTTATTTTGATGACTATAAAAATTGTCCCAGTTCCCAAACCTGGCAAGTTGTTCGAAGTGAATTTGATTTAATGATGCTCAACAACGCAGCCAAAAAAGGAGCCCATTTCCGAACTGGCGCTTCTGTTCTTGATGTCCTGTTTGAAGATGAAAAGGCAACCGGCGTTCGAGTCAAACTGAAGTCATCTGAAACCATTCACGAAATTCAATCTTCTGTTGTTGTCGATGCCACCGGTCAAAGTGCTTTTCTGGCGAATCGCCTTAAAATTAAAAATAGCGATCCTGACTTGAAGATGGCTTCGGTCTGGTCCTATTTTCGTGGAACGGCTCGTGATACCGGGAAAGATGAAGGGGCAACGATCATCCTGCAAACGCCAGAAAAAAAATCGTGGTTCTGGTTCATTCCGCTTCCCGATGATACTGTTAGCATTGGTTGCACGGGAAAACTGGAATACATGTTTGATGGCCAGCAGAAGAATATTGAAGAAATTTTCAATCGAGAACTTGCACGATGCCCGGGCATGCAACGAAGGCTGAAAAACGCAGAGCAGGAAACCCGTTTCTTTTCCACCAAAGATTTTTCTTACAAATCTGAAAAATGTGCAGGGGATGGCTGGGTCCTTGTGGGAGATGCATTCGGATTTCTTGATCCCGTGTATTCAAGTGGAATTTTCCTGGCGCTTAAGTCAGGTGAATATGCAGCTGATGCTATTCTGGATGCGCTTGATAAAAAAGATTTTTCAGAAAACATTCTTGGAAGCTGGCAAGAAGAATATCTTAAAGGATTGAGTAATTTTAAAAACCTGATTCTTGCTTTTTATAAACCGGACTTCAGCTTTGGCAGTTTTTTAATGGAATACCCACAGTATAAAAATAATGTTGTGGATATCCTCATTGGTGATGTGTTCAAGCCTGAAGTAGAAGAAATGTTCGCAGGGATGGAAGAATATTTGAAGAAGCGATCAGGAACAGAATCGAAATAATATTTGTCCTGCAATGACACCAATTCCCTCTTGAACCGCCGATTTTATAAAAAGAAGTCATCACGCAGAGATCGCAAATCCGCTGAGACTGAAAGATACATTTGCAACGGTTAAGAAATTTAAAAAAACAGAGCAAAGACATACTAAATATTATTCAGATTAATCTCTTCCATTAAAATCATTTTCAACTCATCAGGATCAAATTCGGAAGCAATTGCGCCCAAATTCTGCTGGGTGACAGGGTGGACATAATTCGGATCAAGTTCTGCTAATGGAATTGCAATAAATCCTCTGCTCAGTAATTCCGGGTCCGGGATTTGGCGATGTTCGATTTGCAGGATTTCGGAATTAAACAAGGTGAGATCAATATCAATGGTCCGTGGACCGTTTTTGTTTTCAGGATCACGAACGCGAATTAATTCATTTTCAATCCGAGGGATCAAATCTTCACAAATTTCCCTGGCAGACAAATCTGTTTCAAACAAAATTGAAGCGTTAAGAAAAGAATCCTGTTCCAGAAAGCCCACGGGTAATGTTTTCCAGACAGAAGAGGTTGCCAATATTCTCCCTGAATCTGCAATCTTCTTCACCGCGAAAGGAAGATTCTGTTCAGGATTAACATTTGATCCAAGTGAAAGAAAAACGCGATTGAATTCAGGTTTAACCATTTTTCTGACTTCGCTTTATCTCGATTCCAACGGATTTTGAAAAGCGTAGGGCAGCAGGCTTTTCCAGCCGAACTTCTGCATAATTGACGCGGGAATCTTTCAAGCATATCTTTGCAATTTCTTCAGCCAGTTTTTCCACAAGCAAAAAACGAGAAGACTCAACAAGTGAAATGACTTCTTTTGTAATGGTTCGATAATTCACTGCATCTTCAATATTGTCTGATTCGCCTGCTTGCCGGGTATCGACATCCAAAGAGATATTGATCAGAACGTCCTGTCGATTCAGACGTTCGTCCTCATTGATTCCAATGATTGTTCGAAGTGATAAGTCGGTGATGATTATTTTATCAGACATTTTTTCATTTGCTTTTTTAGTTTACATTTTATTTTCAGGATGTGGGAGTGATTCTACAACTGCTGTCCACCAGAGACATGCAAGATTTCCCCTGTGATGAATTCAGATTGAAGAAGATATTGAACTGCGTTGGCAATTTCATCAGGATTTCCCGTTCGATTCAAGGGGATTTTGCCAGCAATTTTATCCAAATAGTTTTTACTTTCGCCCGGCGGGGGCAAAATTGCTCCCGGAGCAATTGCATTGACTTGAATTTTCGGAGCCAATTCCAAAGCAAGGCTTTTTGTCATCGTAATTAATGCTGATTTTGTCATCGTGTAAACAAGATGATCCTGCCTGGGACGCGTTCCCCTCCAGTCAGCAATATTAATGATATGTCCCCGTTTAAGGAATTCCTGCTGCTGAACCAATTCCTGAGAAAGGAAAAAAGCCGATTTTAAATTCACGGAAAAATGATGGTCCCAATGCTCTTCCGAAATTTCACCGAATTGCTCTTCTTCAAAAACAGAAGCGTTATTAATCAGGATATCAACTTTGCCAAAGTATTCGATTGCTTCCTGGATGATCATTCTGGAAGAACTGACGGAATCTGTCAAATCAGCCTGAACAGCAACCGCCTTACATCCCAAGTCTTCAATTTGATTAATAGTTTCTTCTGCCTGATCTTTGGAAGTTCGGTAATGAATACAAACATCCGCACCCGCTTTCGCCAATGAAATTGCAATGGACCGCCCCAACCGGACTGCTCCACCTGTAATGACTATAACCTGTCCTTGAATATCCATTTTTATTTTCACATCTATTTTAAGTAAATACAATCGACCTCAATTTAATTGGAGTTCTTGTATTTCTTTCTACATACAGTACTCATCATCCTCATGAGCAGGAGTATATCACGTTTTCGATAGCTAGTAAAAAAATTGAAAATAATTCGAACGAATAAGAGAAAACTGAAAAGTATTGTTGCCGAGAGGACGCCGAGGTAATCTGAATAATAAATGGAGATCAACATCATGATCAAGGATAATACAAATCCAATGAGTGTCCAAATGCCGATAAGCAATGAACCATAGCCTTTGAAAAGGAATTTTCCTGTTAAGAAAGTCGTATCATTATTCTCTACAAATTGACCTTCAAAATGAGGTAGCCAAAACTTTCTCGTTAAAGGTTCAAAATAGTACAATTTTATATAGTCTTTATTAACCATGCCGATGACGGTGGAATCAAAAGTTTCACCAATGAAAGCGGGAGAGACAATTTTTTCTGAAAGTCTACTTACGCATTCTTCCAAAGTATAATGACATTTCATGTTAAATGATCTTTGATATTCTGCTAATTTCAATATCTTCATGGCTTTAATAAGCCTTAATAGTACGGATGTTAAACTGAATATATTTCCATCCAATTTATTTGCTAGACAATCGTCAGGAACATGGATTTCCTGACCTGCAAAACTTGGTGTCTTCGATCCTTTGTGTTAAATAAATTGACTCAATTGTTAATACGGTTACAATAATTATTGGCAGTCTCCGCGTCTTTGCAATCTCTGTGTGAGACCCTTTTCTTTTATTCACTTATTTCCCATGCGGGGGTTCGCTCGCAAGAATCACCAATGCCTCTTTCACTTTTGCAATTTGCTCTGCGTTCACTGTAAAGAAACGATGAGCCCCGTTTTCTTTCGGCGTGTGCAGTGCAAAATCTTTCGGGCCAATGGAAAACTTTCCGGGTTGTGAAAATCCGAAATAATTTCTTGAAGGACGGATGGCATAAAGAACAGATGTCAAATCCCAGGTCGGACGATCATAAGGCATCTTCTGGTACAATTCGTAACCTTCCTTGCAGGGGTGATGTTTCACATAATTAAAGTCCTGCTGAATGCTGACTGCAGGATATTTAATAGCGTGCCCGACTTCCCAGCCGCTTGATACAATCGGAGTTGGCCAATTATCAAACAGATTTCTGGCGGCTTCCAAATCCTGGATTACATTGTATTCCTTAAATTTGGCTGGCCTGTTTTTTGCAAAATTCCCTGCCATCATTGAAAGCAGTTTTACTTTTTTTCTGACCAGTTCTTTGCCGGTTAATGGGGAAATGGAATCCGCTTTGGAGTCAAGCAATCGAGAAATGTTGGTGGAAAACCCAACCACTGCAATACTGACCGATCCATCCGGTTGGCTGACAAGTGCTTTTCTGAGAACGTCTGTTGCATCAGGAATTTCTTTTACATTAGAAAGTCGATGTGGGTAACGTAATTTACCGTTGTCTTTAACTTCTGCCAGTGGAAGGAATCTTCCCGGCTTGGGTGTTTTTCCATTTCGAACGAGGCCGATTGGAATTTCATCCCGACCATAAAAAGCATTAATTGCATTCGCATAACGGGCAGCCAGCGGATTATTTTTACTGATTGTGACGGCCAATAATTTGCATTCACCACGCGATTCCAACGCATGAATTACAGACAGCGCCAGCGCATCATCAATGTCATTCCCGATATCAGTATCAAAAATTAATCTGCATGGTTCAGAGGCTCTTATTTCTGAAAAAGTCCCCAGCAACATAAAAGTGAGTAGAAACACAACAGTCGTAATTAATTTCATTGTTTTGTCCCGGATGGAATTGTGAGTATTTTGTCTTTTTGATCATTCAATATATCCGGAAATCAGCTTGTAAAACAAGGAGTTTAGTGGAAGTTCAAGCAAACCTGAAAAATTACCCTGTTTCCTGATCCTGTTTCGTTTTTTTGTGCACTGTTCATGTGTAAGATATCTCTTTGGTTCTGATCTTTCTGAAAAAAGAGTATTAGCTGAACAAAGAAAATTACGAGAACATCGATGGCTGAAGAATGTTATTTAGGAGTTGATTTGGGGGCATCAAGTGGTCGCGTGATGGCGGGACTGTTTGATGGAAAGAAAATTTCTCTCAAAGAACTTCATCGATTTCCAAACGGGGCGATTAATCTGGGCGAAACCCTCCGCTGGGATCTTCTTGGTTTGTGGTCTGAAATTCTACACGGAATGAAACGCGCTTCTGAAACCTACAAGGATTCCATTCGATCCATTGGCGTGGATACCTGGGGCGTTGATTATGTTTTGATGTCTGACAATGACGATTTTGTTTCTCAACCTTGGCATTATCGGGATGAAAGAAATCGCGGGATCATCGAAAAAGCAGATAAGATTGTTCCCAAACGAGAAATTTTTCAGGAAAGTGGTTTACAGTTTCTGGAATTCAATACGCTTTTTCAACTACTGGCTACAAAACAAACGACACCTGAAATTTTGGAACAGGCAAAAACATTGCTTATGATTCCCGATTTTTTTAACTGGTGTTTAAGTGGAAAAAGGGTTGTTGAATTCACCAATGCCACCACAACACAGTTTTATCATCCGGCTAAATCAGAATGGTCTTACGATTTATTAAACCGGTTTGATATTCCGACACATTTTCTTCCTGAAGTGGTGATGCCCGGAACAGAACTTGGACCGTTAAGAAAATCGGTTTCAGATCAAACAGGGTTAAACCGAATTTCTGTTGTTGCCCCTGCAACTCATGATACAGGTTCTGCTGTTGTTTCCGTTCCCACAACACAAACCGGGTCTTCAAACTGGGCATATCTCAGTTCGGGCACGTGGTCTTTGATGGGAATTGAAGTGAATCAGGCGGTTGTGAATGATCAGGCATTTGAATTGAATGTGACGAATGAAGGTGGAATCGACGGAACATTCAGGCTTCTGAAAAATATTGCAGGTCTTTGGTTAATTCAAGAATGCAAACGCTCATTTGAGAAGAATGGAAAAAGTTATGATTATAGTCAGTTGGCGAAGATGGCAGAATCAGCGAAACCATTTTTTGCATTGATTGATCCTGACGATCCCAGTTTCTTAACACCGCTTGATATGCCTGTTGCAATCCAGGAATTTTGTCGAAAAACAGGGCAGACTGTTCCGGAAGAAGAAGGGCAGATTCTTCGCTGTGCTTTTGAAAGTCTGGCTTTAAAATACCGACAGGTCTTAAACGGTTTGGAAAAACTAGCCGGAAATAAAATTGATGTGATTCACATTGTGGGGGGGGGATCACAAAACCGTCTTTTGAACCAGTTGACTTCCAACGCATGTGCAAAAATGGTTATTGCAGGACCGATGGAAGCAACCGTTCTGGGTAATGTGATGGTGCAGGCACGAACAGCAGGGGCCATCAGTTCCCTGGCTGATATTCGGGAAGTTATCAGGAATTCCTATGATTTGGAAGAGTTTCAACCGGTGGATCAGCAAGGTTGGGAAGATGCTTTCGGCCGATTTTTACAGATTCTTCCGTAGAAGAAATTTGTTTGAGATATCGCTTGAACTTGCTTGCAGGTCACGCTTCAATGAGTTGTAACCATCGTTGAATCTCATATTCACTTTGATTACAAATTACAGAATATTAAACCACTTGAAGATAAATATAAAGAAATTAAGGAATCATTTTTTGTTATGGGTTTATTCGATAAACTGAAAAAAGGTCTTCAGAAAACCAAACAGCTTTTATACACGGATGTTCGCGATTTACTCAAAGAGGGGGAACTTCTTGATGAGTCTCATCTCGAACGGTTTGAAGCTGCGATGATTCAAACAGATATGGGAGTTGTTGCTTCCCAGGAAATTGTGGAAGAACTTCGTGAGAAACATAAAGGACGAACGGTTGTCATTGATGAAATTTGGGACACTGTAAAAACCAAACTCAAGGAATTGCTCGAAGGGGATGATTCTTCAACCTGGGATGAAAATGATCCTCTCTCTCCTTTGAATCTTGCAGAATCCGGTCCTACCGTCATTCTGGTTGCAGGAGTGAATGGAGTTGGCAAAACAACATCCATTTCCAAACTAGCGAAATTGGCGCAAAGTTGTGGCAAAAAAGTGGTCCTGGCTGCAGGAGATACTTTCCGCGCTGCTGCTGTCGCACAACTAACCATGTGGAGCGAAAGACTAGGATGTGCAATTGTAACCCAGCCGAGCGGATCAGATCCTGCAAGTGTTGCGCATATTGGGTGCGAACGAGTGCTTGAAACGAATGCAGACATTCTCATTATTGATACTGCGGGTAGATTACAGACACAGAAAAACCTGATGGATGAACTTCATAAAATTTATCGGGTGATTGGAAATAAAATTCCGGGAGGGCCACACGAAAGCCTTCTTGTGATGGATGCAACGACCGGACAGAACGGAATCAGCCAGGCGAAAAACTTTTCGGAAATCATTGATTGCACAGGCATCATTCTTGCCAAGCTCGATGGAACTGCCAAGGGGGGAGTTGTGGTGGCGATCCGACAAAGTATGGGAATTCCCGTCAAATATATTGGTGTCGGAGAACAGGTGGATGATATTGCCATGTTCAAGCCAGATGAATTTGTTGAAAGGCTCTTTGAAGAATAAACAACTTCATCTTTGTCGTAACTAAATTTTATATCTGGAAATGTGAGGTTCGTACCGGCCAATGGTTTTTTATTTTATCAGCAGCAGATCACACCAGTTCGCCAAATCCTGAATGTCGCCAAATTCTCCAAAATGGACATTCAGCTTCAATTCGTTACAGTGATCAAGAATGAGTTCTTTTATATCAACAGGTGATGTGGCGCGAGTGATCTGGGGGCTTTCATAAATTTTTCTTCGATCTGCTTCAACGGAAAAGAGAACAGATCCATATTTTCCTGCAGACTGATCAATTCCCAGAGAAGCATGCAACCTCTGAAACTGACCCGATAACTGATACGTCACAGAGGATTGACTGTACATTCCCAGACCAGTCGGAAACTCCACATCCCCAAGCTGTAAAAACAGATCATGATTATTCCGGTTCACTTTCAAATCCCGGTGTTGAGAAAGATAAGGAACATGCTGATATTGAACCTGTTTTAAAGCTGAAAGAAATTGAACTCGGGAACTTAAAAAAGTGATCGACTTGACTGCTTCAAAACCTGTAGAAAACTTCATTCCCGCAATGGTCTCGAATTGAATTTGATTACTTTTATCTGTATCAATGGTATGACAATTCAACCAGGACCCATTTTGAAATTGAACCAGTTGATGGACTAATTTTGTTTCAGGAAAACTGATTAATTCCCGGTTCATGATTATCGCTGCAATTTGATTTCTTAATATTGATCTTAATCCGGAACGTGATTCCAGTGAAACAGCCGATGAATCCATGCTTTTCAGTTCACCTGAAACAGTGTCTCCATTCACAAGATAGTAATAATCATTCTGTTGATCAGCCTGAAAAACTTTGGAGAGAAGTTTGCGTGATATTTTATCCTGCCTGGAATAATGAAACAGGATAGCTCGAACTGTTTCCAAAGGGATTTGAAGCAGTTTATCCTGCATGTTCCATTTTATAAAAATATAATCGTTCTCTATTTTTTCGATGGAAGCAAAAATTCGGTCCCCATTTTCCAATAGAATTAACGATAAATTCGCAGGATGAAGATTGTTCTGTTTTTTGTTCTTAAATGAGATTCGAACAAGATCGTTAAACGGAATGAATCGTTTATTTTCTTCACCTTGAACCTCAGTTTCAGAAATTTCAACTCCAGTTGACTTGATCGAAATTAATTTGCAATCTATTTTCTGATCAGGGTATTCCCAGACAATAGCTTTTCGGGAAAGAATATTATGAGTTTGCAGATCGGTCTCATCTGTTTTTGCTTTCGCCGCAAAAAAGAGTGATATCAATAGGCATAAGAAGATACTAATTCTTATATTCAATGACAATTCCAATCTAAACGAGTAATCATTTCGAAGAAGATAACGCATTAACGATTAAAAATCGGGAGATACTGGTTGGGGAGTTGAAGGATCAGGCAAGCCATCGCGGTTCGATACTCGTTACAAATATTCAGGTCAGGATGATCCCAATATCCTTCCGCTTGGTTCTGGGCTTTAACAAGTTCATCCCTGATAGAAGGATACCATTTTTTCCAAGGTTGTCCTCCCCGCATCCACATTGCCTGCACAGCATAATAATGCCCATAATAGTAATGTCGGTTGATATTTTTATTCTGGAAAGTTTCCATAAATTGGATTCCGGAATCAATTTCTTCCGCTTCATAGAGACCCGCACTATATAAAGCAACGATGCCCGCTGCGGATCGAGGGAATTCACTTTCACGTCTTTGATTAAGCTGATAACTAAAACCGCCATCAGGATTCTGGCATTTCCTGACGTATTGAATGCACCGATCAATAGTTGTTTTCGGGACATGTATCCCTGAATTTCGAGCTGCTCTTAAAGCCATGATCTGGCAAACCGTGACGGACATATCAGCTTCTTTAGGAACCGGACTATATCTCCAACCTCCTTCTTCATTCTGCGAGCTGACAATCAGTTCAACAGCTTTCTTCAGTTTGGTTCTGAGGTCTTTGCTTTTTTCTTTATCAGGAACCATGCCATAAACTTCTGCAAGAAAAAGTGTTGCAAATCCGTGACCGTACATTGGTCCGTGAGATCGGCTTTTAGGCTCAATGATCAACCCACTTGCCCTGCATCTGCTAAGAAGAAAATGAAGTGTTTTACTCACCACGCGACCATATCTTCCTTTATCAGGAGTATGACCTGCAGCCAGGAATGCCATCCCACTTAAAGCGGTTACGCCGACATTACTTGCATAGATGCCAGTTCCGAAAGACCCGTCTTCTCTTTGAACTTTTGCAAGATAAGCCAAACCTTTATCGATGCTTCGATCAGCTTCAGCAGTCACCATCTCTCGGGCAGAAAGTTCAGTCTCCTGAAATCGTTTCTGTAAGCTTGATTTGGGGGACGCTGAATTATCCTGAGAATTTCCCGAACCGGGAAAAACGGTTATGATTAGCAGAAAGAGAATGAGTTTCCCGATGCTGTCACTGGACAGACAATGGGTACTGTTCGTTATTTTGTGGAAGAGTTGAGGGGGATGCAGGAGGCGTTCCAAGCAGTGACCGGTTTTCAACGGCGCGTCTGCTTTCCGTACGTTGAATATTAAATTCTCTTGGTCGACTTTGTACATCTGGTCCGGCACTTCGGTCAGGATAAGGATCATGTTTTTCAAATTCTCTTCGTTCCACATTTGGTGATGAAACACCGAATGAAGGAAGCCGGGTTTGCCCGGGAGAAAAACAGCCTATCATACTTAAGGTAAGGAGTGAAAAGATCCATCGAGTTAAATTATTTGTCATAAGATCCCAATCCTTTGGGAGAATATTGTCAGTCTCAACAGACATTACTTAAAGCAAATTGTATTCGTTATGAAAACGAGATTGCTTAATCTTTCAACCTGTTGAGAATTGATTGAATTTCCGTGAATCCGGTATTCTATCACAGAGCCCGATTGACAGATAGACATCTATTTATTGGCGATACAGGGTTAATATAGATTGAAATTGTGTCTGAATTCCCGGTTTTTTCAGTCCGTTTAGAATGATTTCGGAAAAGTGAGTTCTCAATGCTGGATCAAATCCTCTCAGTTCGCTAGCATCAAAACTTCCACAGAAGGATTGTTAAGTTAATTGTTCTGTTGAATATGTTGTAACCTTCTTATGAATAAAGGGTTACATGATAATCTGTTCAGGAAATATTGCCTCCGTTTATGGAAATTGGTTAAAAATAGATGGCTACCCCAAAAGTCTGTGTCATTCGTGCACCGGGAACAAATTGTGATATTGAAACTGCTCACGCTTTTGAACTTACAGGAGCAGAAGCGGAGAGGATTCACCTGTTCCGGGTTCTTGAAAATCCAAGTTTGCTAAGTGATTTTCAGATTTTCTGTATCCCCGGCGGGTTCAGTTATGGGGATGACATTGCAGCGGGCATCATTTTTTCCCAGCAGTTACGTGGACAGTTACTTGATGCAATAGGAAAGTTCCTTTCTGCAGATAAACTTGTGTTGGGAATCTGTAACGGGTTTCAGGTTCTTCTCAAGTCGGGCATTCTTCCTGATGGTTCCAAAAACTGGCCAAAAGAGCAGGAGGAAACAACTTTAACCTGGAACGAAAACGGAAAGTACACTGCTCTCTGGGTTAAATTAAAAGTCGCTTCCAGCAATAATGTATTCCTGAAAGGAATTGATGAAATAGAACTTCCCATCGCTCATGCAGAAGGAAGAATTGCAGTCAGTTCCAAAGACCTCCCTGAAATCTGGAAAAAACAGGATCAGGTTTCCATGCGTTATATTTCCGGGAATGGAGATCACGATTCGGAATCGGTACTGGAATACCCTGCGAACCCGAATGGATCCCTTGCCAATATTGCAGGATTGAATGACGAAAGTGGAAGAGTATTCGGGCTGATGCCTCACCCGGAGAGATTTATTCACGCAACCCAGCATCCGAATTGGACACGACTGAATTTGAAGGGTGAAGGCGAAGGACTGAAACTCTTTAAAAACGCAGTTGATTATTTTGAATAAAACGCTTTAACGCATTTTTACAGTCTTGTGTGAAATATTGCTCATTGTTTTGCTTTGCTCAAGTCATCTTAGTTGACACAATATTAGGGATGCCCCAGTCCATCTCAGATGGCTGGGTCGCGATAGCGAAAAGAAAATTCAACTTCACCGTTCAATATTAATTAATGGTCTGCACAGCAGACCCTACTTGAACACTCTTATTTCTTTGTGCCTTCGCGTCTTTGTGGTAAAAATCTTCCTCATTCTCTTCTCTGCATTCATTCGTCAGGCTACATCCCGACCTACAAAACTTTTTGCAGAACCCTATCTTCTTGTTTTCAAGCATCAAGGTTAATCCAGCCCGGAACCAAAGTCGTCACCGCTACCAGAGTTTTCCTGTTTACTGGCAGTTTCACGAACGGAATCTGGTTGATTGCCAGAGTGATTTTGAGGCACACTTTTTTCTTCCGCCTGATCAAGACGATGAGTTTTCTCAGGACTATTATTTGAATTTGTGGATGTCTCTTCATCGTCATGATGAATTTTCAAAGCAGCGTATTCTTCTTCGCCATAATCATCATAGGAACAATGATACCCCGGATTTTCTGATCTGATCAGTTCTTCTTTAAAGTTTTCAATTACTTTCTGCTGGATCAGTTCCCTGCAAGCAGAATTAATAGGATGAGCAATATCTGCATAAAGCTTTGCTCTTCCATCGACATTTTTGACAGCCCGTTCATCATCCAGCCTGACACCACACTGGTTGCAGAACATGGCGCGAAGATGATTTTTATTATGACATTTCGGGCACCGATCCGTCAGCTTTCTGCTGGGCATTGCAACAAAAGAACCCTTGCTTCCCTGAATGATTTTCAGGTCACGGATCACAAAACTTTTGTCAAAGGTGACAGAGCAAAACGCCTGGAGACGATCCTGCGGATCATCCATCAATTTAATTCTTACTTCAGTAATATCCACGGCCGTTCTCCTTCTCGGTGCGATTTAAGTGAAATTCATCGAAGTGAAATTTTCACTATCTCCATAATTGTATACTGTTAGTCTTGTGTAGTAAAATCTTCCGAATACCGATTAAACCCCTACCCTCGTTGCAAATACAAAACCTCTGTGTCTCATTTTAATCTGTTGCGAAACTGACAGGGCCATCCCCCGGTTTCGACAAAGACCAAAATAAGAGCTTCCGCTTCCACTCATCATATGGCCTGAAAATGGTAATTGAGAAAAAAGATGACTCATTTCTCTCACTTCAGGATTCAATTCTTCAGCAGGTTTCTGTAAAGCATTAAAAAGGTAAGGCATTGCCAGTAAAGGGTTTCCTGAACGCAGTCTTTCAATAAGTGGATTGACTGAACGAGATTTCTGAGAAGGTTTGCAATTTCGATAGACATCAGCAGTTGAATTTCCGGTTAACGGCTGAGCAATCACAACATCCAGACCAGAGGCTAATTGAACAGGTTCAATGATTTCGCCCCGACCACGGCAAATTGCAGACTTTGAACAGGAAAGAAAGAACGGAATATCACTCCCTAATTGAAGCGACAGTTGAAATAACTCATCCAATGACAGACCCAGATTCCACAACCTGTTTAAACCGATGAGCGTGGCAGCAGCATTACTTGAACCACCAGCAAGACCTGCAGCAATCGGAATTCGTTTCCATAAATGGATTTGAACGCCGAAAGCAGTTCCCGTGTGGTTCCTTAATAATTGTGCAGCCCGCAAAATAAGGTTGTTTTGATCTACAGGTAGATCGTCAATGTTTGTGATATTTCCATTCGAGTGAGTGACCTCGCTTACTCCCTGAACAGTCAAAGTAATCTCGTCAGATAATTCCTCCCTGAAAGACAGCGAATCATAAAGTCCAATGGTTGTCATGAGTGTTTCGATTTCATGAAAACCGTCAGAACGTTTCGATAATATCTCAAGAAACAAATTGAGCTTCGCGGGGGAATGGATTATTAACTGATGCTCTTCTGGATGAATTAACATCGGTGTCACGTCCTGCGAAACCGTATTTGATTTGTGTGGAATTTACGAGCAGATTATCTCAGGGTATTCAGAAGCACCCACCTGCGGAATAATAAGAAATGAAAAATTAAAAAATAATGGAGCAGGAACTTCAAGTGTATTAATCTACTATCGTTTGAAACTACCGTGCTCAAATTGATTCGTCAAGGTTATTTTCTCCCTTATATCGCTTGAAACGGGGAAAACCTCCCCGTTTTTTAAGAAGCTCAACGAATTTCAAATACTCTAATTTAGTAAAACATCCCAAGCTACTAGGACATCTACCGGTAAAACGACTATGTCCGGTTCAAACTGCTTGCCAACAAGCCTGTCCAGTTCAATTTGTTCAGCGAAGAACGTGCTTATTATTTGATAGGTTGAGCTTTTTTCAGGTAGGAAAAGAGATCCTTAAGTTCAGTCACAGTCAAGTTTTCCAGAATTCCTTCAGGCATCACCGACTTCTTCTGAGGGATGATTTCGTCAATGTCCTCTTTGGAAAGAGTAATATTCTGACCGTCAATTCCTCGGATAACCAGAACATTCTGATCTTCATCAAAACGAAAACCAGTTACTGCACGACCATCTGTTGTCAGCACGGAAATTGGTTCGTAGCCTTCACGAATTTCCGCACTGGGATTCACAATATTCAAAAGCATGGCCAGCACGTCGGTTCGTTTATGGCTTGTCAAATCAGGACCAACACGCCCTCCTTCATGAAACAGAACGTGACATTTCCCACAATGTTTCAAAAAGAGTTCCCGCCCCTGGTAAGCATCGCCTGAACCCTCTTTTAAAATTCCATGAAGTTTGCTAATCGTATTTTGCATTTGAGCCGTTGTCGAACCACCAATATTTTTCCAGTGTCGGTGAATTGTTGCACTCATTTTGTCATCCTGAAAAATGGTCATCTTTCTCACCACATCCAACGGAATGGATTGAGGCGTAATTGTTCCCTGATCAATCGCTTCAAGTAAATTGACGGCCCATTCTTTTCGAGCAACAAGAAGTGTTTGTGCAACCAGTTGAACATCCGGGCTTAAATCAGAATAGATTTTGATGACCTCTTTGGAAATTTCAGGGTTTTTATATTTCTGCAAAGCAGTCAATGCAGAACTTTGCACGGAGGTATCAGAATTCTTTGTAAGAAGATCAAGCATTACAGGAAGAGTTTGAGGAAAAGAGACTTCTCCAAACGTATTCACAAGATCAACAATTATTTTGGGATCTGTTTTCGGGTTTTTAATTTGTTCAATGGCCTTATCAATCGCTTTTTTGTCTCCTGTTCTTAAACGGAAAGCGAGCGAGCCACCACCATCCTGAGAAAGTGCCTTAATCAGTTCAACAGGCAATTGAGAAGCGGATCGGCCTGAAAATGCTTTCTCAAAACCTTTCATCAGAATCTTACGGTATCTTTTATCAGGAGCCCGGTTAAGCAATTGAGTACAATTCACAAAATCTTTTCTGGTTCCTGAAGTCGCATACAATCGGATTAATCTTTCAAGAATGACACTTTTAACAACTGGGTAACTCCATAATTTTTTCTCCATGAAAAAGTTTAATACATTTTCACGGTCGGACTGTGCTTTGGAACTGAGCCCCCACCACAAAATCATGGGGATAAATCGGTCCTCTGCATTTTTTTCGTTTTGAATTAAAAGCTTCACCATCGGAAGACATTGGTAGACAGGAAGTCGGATAGCAGAAGCTGCCAGTTGGCATTTGACTTCCGAATCAGATTCACGACTTGCCAGCTTCATCATTAATCGAAAAATCTTTGAGGAAACTTTTTTCTTATCGCAAAGAAGGCGAACCGTCCATAACCGTATGGAAGGGTTGGCATGAAACAAAGTGGAAGGGGCTGAAATTTCACTGAATTGCCCGAGCTGATTTAATGCCCAAAATGACTCCAATGCAATTTGTCCACTTTCTTGATTCACCGTTCTTTGAAGACGGCTTACAATGGATTTGTCCTGTCGATCTGCAATCAATCTTAATGCAGTCTGGCGGTACCATTTTTTAGGTGACTCCAACATATCAACCAATTGATCAGTGCTTAACTTATTCAAATCAAACGATTTAAGAAAAGGCTGATTTTTCCCTCGAAGTCGATAAACCCGGCCTGATTCAGGATCAATTTCACCGAGAAAATGCTGCCCATGTGCGATAAACTGTTCGCAGAAGTCAGCAATATAAATCGCACCATCTGGCCCGACTTGAATATCAACAGGACGGAAGGTGACATTCTCTGCCTGTAAAGGGATTCCGATATCCTTTGTTTCAAAAGTGGAACCGAGAGAATCAATTTTGCTCAACACAATATTCTGGTGAAGGGGATCAACGGAAAAAAGTTGTCCATGATATTTTTTGGGAAGACCTTCTGATTCATATTTAACAAAGGTGTGTGTGAACCGAGGAACATTGTCATGCTTCATTTGTGGAAGCCGACCGAATGCATAAGGGTTCGAAATTTGGCCATACTTTGATTGATTCCCTTTGGCAAAATAACAGCCCTGAAAATAATGGAATCCGCGAGTATTAGAACCATTATGCCCGGAGAATAATCGTCCTTGAGAATCGATTTCAATTCCGAAAGCGTTTCCTCCCCCTTCTGCAAAGATTTCATAAATTCCTTTTTCAGGATGATATCTCCAGATTGCACAGCCTTCGCAGTAGACCGATTTTTTCGGATCTTTCTCACCCTTCACCTGAATCCGGGAAGAGACCGTGCTTCCCTGTGCCCCATACAGCCAGCCATCGGGTCCCCATCTCAGATTATTAGAAACAGAATGCGTATCTTCGTAGCCGAATCCCGTCAAGTGAATAATGGGATCAGAATCAGGAATGTCATCACGATTTTTATCAGGATAGAATAGCAAATAAGGTGAGTTGAGAACCCAGATTCCGCCGCGACCTCTTTCGACAGAGGAAGCGAGATTTAACTTGTCAAGAAAAATGGAATTCTTGTCGAATTTTCCATCCCCGTTTGTATCTTCATGAATGGAAATCCGATCCGAACCGGGAAAATGATTTGGCGGCGCAGGAGGAACTTTATCGTAGATGGCTCGATAATATTTATCCCTGCTGATCATTTTTATCCCTGCAGGATAAGGGTATTGGCGATATTGAACCACCCACAATCGTCCTCGCTCATCAAACCGCATGGATAGAGGCTGGGCAACCATCGGTTCTGTCAGTAATTGATCAACGACAAAATCTTCAGATGTTTTTAAAGTGCTTAAAGCTTCTTCAGGCGTTGTTCTTATTCCCGGCTTGAATTTTTCCGGTTTTTTTAAAGCAGTCGTTGCTTCCTTATAAAGGTTGAAGTTTGCATATTTGGTTTCTTTTTTTTCAGGAACCTTTGCCCACGAAAGATCATCCCCTGTTCGGAATTCCCATTTTCCTTTCAGTTTTGTTTCAAGAAAATAACCGAGAACAACAGGAGGCGTGCCGAGAAATCCACCTTCATCCTCTTCATTATAAACACGGATTGCAATCAGGTTGGATTGATCTTTTTTGAAGATTCCTCGCGGAATTTTAAAACGGGTTTCTCCTGTGGTTCCCTTTTTAAATTGGGGCGGAAGCGATCCTGATCCACCAATTTTTTTTCCATTGATATAAAGCTCATAAGCATCCGCTATGTGAGGAACAATAACCAGAACTGATTCATTATAGAGCGTGGATTTATCTGCAACGGTCCAGTGGGGAGGAACAATTGTGTAACAACGATACCAGGCAAAGCCATTGTACTCTTCCAGTTTTTCATCCTGAGATTCCCACGAACCAGGAACGTTGATCGGCTTCCAGCCGTCTTCTTTCCCTTCTTCCGCAGGAACAGGAGAACAACTTAAAAGGAGAAATCCAAAAACAAAAAGAAAATTGATCGCAAATCGTTTCATGCTGTCTGTCCACACAATTTCATTGAAACCTGCCCAGTTCACCCTTGTTAGAGTAAAAGGGGGTTAGTTAAAAAACTTACACTAATACCATATTTTAGTCAAAAGGAGGATAGGCAGTCAATCAAGTGAGAGAGATTTCTTCTACTTTTCATCGCCATTTATTTATATGTGAGTAATATTATTGCGATGGGACTTCATTGTTCTTGTTACTTTTTCGCCAAAAAATATAGAATAAAAAGACAAATTACTTAACCTGTTTACAATCAAGGTTTGGAAAATGAAATACTTGAACTTGAGACAGGAAAAGAAGTTGTGATTGTTTCAGTCGGCCAGTTAACCAATATTGCCAATTTACTCAAAAGCAAGCCGGACCAATATTCCCCTCTGAATGGGATGGAACTCGTTCAAAAGCATGGATTTGTATGGGATGCAAATTTCCTGAAGAAAAGGAAGCCAACATTTATCATGATCCACTTCCCACCCAATATGCAATCACACATTGGCCATGCCATCCAGCAGGGACATATTCTTTAAAACTCTTTTTTCTTTTAGACGTTCTGATTAGTTTTGAATTGGTTGAAAAAGTCCGATAAATTTTTACAAGCGAGTTCTATAGAAAAAGCAGAACAGATTCGATGACAGACTTCTTCCCCTAAAGAAATTCTTTGTTCCCTGTCTTTTAATAATTCAAGAATGACTTGGGATAAGGTTTCAGGATCGCCGGGGGGAATCAGTATTGCGGATTTTTGATCTTCCAGTATTTCAGCGGTTCCACCAACATCAGTTGCAATGATGGCTTTGCCGGATGCTCCTGCTTCAAGTAGAACTCTGCCTAATGGTTCCTGGTGGGCAGTGTGGATCACCAGATCAACTTCATTCAGAATTTTGTGAATGTCGTTTCGGTAACCAATCATATGAAGCCTCTCTTCCAGATGATTCTGTTTGAAAATCTGATGAATGTTTTTTTCAAATTCAATACTTTCCTGCTTCTGCGAATTTCTTTCTCCTGCAATGATGATATTCAGTTCTGGAACTTTCTGGCAGGCATCGATTGCTGCGCGAGCTAGGACATCCTGCCCTTTGCGAAGTCCGATTTGCCCAACGGTGAGTGTCAGGATAGAGCTTTCGGGCAGGTTCAGTTCCTGTCGTAGAAAACCGGTTCGTTTTTCAGGCCGAAACAGGTTGCAGTCCACGCCGTTGTAAATCACTTCTGTTTCATCTGGTGAGAGTCCCTGATCAGTATGAAATATTTTT